>NZ_JAVRBY020000090.1:0-21667 GCF_034531035.1 Nostoc sp. DedQUE02
TTGGCTGTGATTTTAGGCACTTATTGATCCCCCCAACCCCCCGATAAATTGGGGGGCAAAACCTTTCAAAGTCCCCCTTTTTAAGGGGGATTTAGGGGGATCTAGGACGTTTTGCTACCAAGAAGAGGACTTTTCAAACATCTCTAAGAGGTTACAAGCAACGTGTAGCCTTTCGTAGAAAATTTCATTGTCAATTACAAATTACTTTGACGCGTGGTAAATTTTTGACATCAGGTCAATGCATTACTTTTTTACTAAAAAATATGCTGTAGCATAATCCGGTAATTGGCTGATATTCTGCCCAAATTCTTTTTTATTCTTAAAAATACCTGCCAAAAAATCAAGTTGATAAAGATTGGGTAAAAATGCTCCGCCTGTATCAGCGATGACTCCCATTTGCAGATGTTGACGACCGCCTTGAGTATGCTCAATCACTATCACTTTACCTAAACCGATATTCAAAACATCTCCAGCAAAAGTGACTCCGGGTTTAATAGAAATTTTGGCATCTATTTTATATCCATAGCCTTTAATAGCATCTACTTCTCTAAAATACCAATACCGTTTTTGTGCCGTTGCCTTCAATCCGCGAATATAAGACATTCCATTATTTCTGTCTACATTAAAAAATGCCTTATAACCATCTGTAAAATTAATTAGGATTGTTCCTTCCATAATTGCTTCTTCTAAACCATTTCTGGTTAGATAAGCCAGACTTGTAACTTTTCCAAATTCTCTACCACCTGGTTCATAAATGCCAGATAAAACATCTTGCTTTGTGTATCGGGTGTAGAATTTATCGTTATTAGAGTTTTCTTTTAAACTATAAATTGGTGTATTAAAAGTAGAGGTTTTTTTGCGAGAACCTGGGTGAGTAAAGACAGCATATTTGGTAATTCGTAATTGTTTTTGCTGTTTATTATTTGGGTTGTAGGCAGACCATTTAATAACTCGAAAATTGGTATTGATAAATTTAGAATCTTGTAAACGAGTAGCTCGATTATTAGCAATATCTTCCTTCAAGACAGCTATCATGAAATCTAAAGTTTTGAGAACATCTGGCACAGTAACCCCTTGAGTTGCGAGGATTCCTGTACGCAGAATATCTGGGTCTTGTGAGGAGTAGTCTTGAAAATATTTTCTAGTATTAACGAGAACAGTTAATAAATCTTTTTGATTAAATTTAACCTTAGTACTTGGTAGGTTTCCTGGAGTAAAAACTTGGCTACCATTAATGTTAAATTTATGTTTTTTGAACTCATCCACAACTGGATAGGCTGTAGATGCTGCTAACAAATCCTGCCGAGATGTAAAAGCATTTTGAAAGTTTGTGTTAAGTCGATCGGCAACTTGATTTGAGGTCAAAGAAATCTGTGATTGAAGTAGGGCAGAATTCTCTTGTTGAGTAAATGACTGATTTTGTTGAGCTAGTTGTTTAGTTTTTGAGTAAGTATATAGATAACTACTTGCTAAACTGACAATTAATAAGGCAGCACAACCTACTGTGAAGCGAAATTTTTTGCTAAATAACATATTCTCTAATACTAAATAATCAACGTTCTGTTTCTATCACCTCACGCACTAATTGCGCCAACTTTTGGGCACTATCAGGAACTGCGATCGCTTTCGCTTTTTCCCTCATCTTGGCTAGCTCTTGCGGTGATTGCAACAAGTTCAACACATTACTTTGCAATACTTCAGTCGTCAACTCTGATTGCTTCAACGTTAACGCCGCACCCGCTTTTGTAAATACCTCTGCATTGTAAGATTGATGATCTTCTGCGGCAAAGGGGTAAGGAATCAAAATTGCTGGCGTTCCACATACTGCCAATTCTGTCAAGCTACCAGCACCAGAACGACTAATAGCAAGAGTTGCTCGTTGCAACAACGCTGCCATATTGTTGTAAAAAGGTAAAGCTATGTATTGTGGATGTTTGAGGCTATCTGCTTCTGGATCGCGATCGCCAGTTAAATGTACTATGTAAACACCAGCATCAAACCAAGCTTTTGCAGATTCGCGCACTAACTTATTCACTGCAACTGCGCCCTGGCTACCACCAAAAACAACAATTAAAGGCACACCATCAGGAATAGCTAAATCCAGGGGTGCATCAATTGCCCCATCAAGAAATTGCGCTCTGACGGGAGTACCAACATAGACGTTTTTGGCACGGGGTAAATAATTAGCTGCTACTTCAAATCCCAAGGCGACTGCACTACACCAAGGGCCAAAAAAGCGAGTTACTTTCCCTGGTAAGGCGTTAGATTCGTGGAAAATTACAGGTAAACCGAGAGAACGCGCCGCAATGACGGCTGGCCCGGCAATGTAACCCCCTGTGGTAAACACCCCTTGAAAATTTCCCTGTTTGAGAATTCGTCTGACTTCTAGAATTGAAAGGGCGAGTTTACCGAAAATGCGAATCGAGGAAAGTCCAAACCCTTGCTGAAACCCTTCAACTGCAATAGTATTCAAGGGATACTGTTTGGGGACAAGTTGAGTTTCTAGGCGATCGGGTACTCCCAGCCATTCTATTTGATAGTCTGGAAGTTTTTGAGCCAGGGCGATCGCTGGAAACAAATGTCCACCAGTCCCACTGGCAGCTATTAATAATCGTATCGGTGCGTTTGCCATCAAACCTCTACCGTTTAGCGTCTAGCTTAACTAAGATAAAACAATTTGCTTACTTTCTCTAATCAAATCAGTAAACTCTTACCAATGACTAACATTATTACCGCCTTAGTGAGACGCCAACTTAAATTTCCAGCAAATATCTGGCTAGTTTTATTCCTGTTGATTATTGGTTTAACAAGTGGTTGGCAACGGACTCAGGCGACGACACCACAGCAATTATCCCAAGCCACTACGCCTCAAAATGCACCAACCGATCTCAAAAACCTGTTAACACAAGTTGACGCGGCCGCCAGTCAAGGCGATGTTAAAGGAGTGTTACAATTCTACAGCCCCAATTTCACTCATGGGGATGGATTAAACCTCCAAACCCTGGAAAAGTCTTTGACTTCACTTTGGCAACGATATCCGAAATTGCAATACAGTACGAAACTGCTATCTTCAAAATCTGAAGGCAATGGGATTATTGCTGAAACCGAAACGAAGATAACTGGTTTACCCTCCGGTAACGGTAATAAGTTAGCTCTCAATGCCACAATTAAATCACGTCAGCGCATTGAAGGCGGAAAAATAGTCCGCCAAGACATTTTGTCAGAACGCACCCTACTTACCTCTGGCAGCAAGCCACCCCAAATTGATATTAAATTACCACAGCAAGTGCAAGTCGGTCAGAAGTATAATTTTGATGCGATCGTTCAAGAGCCACTTGGTGAAGATTTTCTCTTAGGAACAGCGCTAGAAGAATCTATCCAACCAGACAAATTTCTCAACCCCACACCGGTGGATTTGGAATTACTGACATCTGGTGGACTCTTTAAAGTTGGACAAGCACCATCTATCCCTGGTAGCCAATGGGTTTCTGCTGTCATCCTGCGGGGTAATGGGATGACGATGGTAACTCAGCGCCTGCAAGTGGTGAAGAAGTAGTTAGGAGTTATAGCCTTTCCTAATCAGATTAGCCACATAGTCCCCTCCTCGGTTGCGGGGAGGGGTTCTCGTACATCACTCAAGTGATAAACCGCTATATTTGATCTGAAATTACTCAAAAAAGCTTTTTTGGGTGTGCTATTTCAAGTATACGGCGGAGGTAAGATGAGACAACAAGAGTGTGGTGTAACGGTGTGGTTCACTGGTCTGAGTGGTGCAGGTAAAACTACTATCTGTAAATTTGTGGAGAAGGAACTGCGAATACAAGGATACAGAGTTGAAGTTCTTGATGGCGATGCAGTACGTCAAAACCTATGTAAAGGTTTGGGTTTCACTAAAGAAGATCGAGAGGAGAATATTCGACGCATTGGCTTTGTGGCTCATCTTCTTGCCAGAAATAATGTAATTGTATTGGTTTCGGCTATTTCACCGTATCGTAAAATTCGCGAAGAAGTCCGCCAAAGTATACAATCTTTCATTGAAGTTTATGTCAATGCATCATTAGAAGTTTGTGAACAGCGAGACGTAAAAGGGTTATATAAAAAAGCAAGAGCCGGGGAAATTAAGCACTTCACTGGCATTAATGATCCCTATGAAATACCACTCTGTCCTGAAGTCGAATGCCAAACTAAGCAAGAAAGCGTTGCTCAGAGTGCAACCAAGGTCTTAGAAAAGCTGGAAGAGTTGGGTTATATAGTTGCTAAAGTGAATAATTTATGAGTTAAAAACTTTCTTTAACTCATAACTTTTACTAGGATGCCAATAATTGCCGAATTAATCTGGCTACAGCCTTTTGTGTGAAGCGGTTGGCAATTTGTTGACCTAAACGCTGCACATCTGAATTTACCAATAACTGGGCAATATGGGGCGCAAGTTGCATTGGATCAAAGCCTTGTGTTTCTCGGAGAATACTCAAGATACGTTTGATATGTTCCAAGGTTTGTTGTTGCTCAACTGTGGCCGCTGGAGTCTCATTAACTGCTGTTAATCCTACCCGTTCTCGCAACAGAGAGGTAAAATTATGCAAAACATTTTTACCTAAAGCATCGAGTCCATTAACTGATTCATCTACCAGTTTGTCACGAATAAAAGCGCCACGTTCAGATGACAGAAATTCTATCCCCTGATTCAGCACTAAATTAAAGTCATAGTCTTGACTATTACGCGCGTTTTTTAACAAGTTTTCTAAGCGATTCCAGCGAAATCTACCATCTTTAAATAGTAAATCTTGCAATGATGCTCTTAATTGGGGTGCTGGATCTGTTAATAGGCGTTTAGAAACGTAAGGATAAGCTTCGCTGAGAACTTTAAAGTTGGGATCTATAAATATTGCAATCCCTTCCAGTGTCACCAGAGAACGAATAATTAAGGCGTAGTAGGGGGGTACGCGGAAAGGATACTCGTACATCAAAGCTGATAGTTCATCAGTGATGCTTTTAATGTTAAGTTCGGCAACACTAGCCCCTTGGGCATCAGCAAATACTCTCGCAAAAGCTGGGATAATTGGTGTTAAATCGGTTTCTGGTGATAAGAAATCTAATTTAACGTAGTCTTTTGCTAATCCTTCAAAGTCGCGGTTGACGACGTGGACGATCGCTTCAATCAAACCATAACGCTGTGGTGGCTTAATCTCGCTCATCATCCCAAAGTCGAGATAAGCTAATTTACCATCGGTTGTTGCTAACAAATTACCAGGGTGAGGATCGGCGTGGAAAAATCCATGTTCTAGCAACTGACGCAGGGAACACTGTACACCCACTTCAATTAGGTAACGAGCATCTATACCTTGAGCACTAATTTCTACTGTCTGGGTTAATTTGGTGCCGTTAATCCACTCCATCGTCAAAACGCGACGATTGGTATATTCCCAGTAAATTTTCGGTACGTATACGTCTTTTATATGACCGTATAACTCAAAAAAACGTTCGGCATTTTCACCCTCATGAATGTAATCCATCTCTTCAAAGATGCGATCGCCTAATTCATCGAGAATGCCAACTAAGTCACTTCTTACCCGTTTGACGTTTTTCTGCACCCAAGCAGCGATATTACGCAAAATATATAGGTCAATGGTGATCCCCTCTCTTAAATCGGGGCGTTGAATTTTAACTGCGACTTCTTCACCAGTTTTTAGCTTACCTTTATATACTTGCCCCAATGAAGCAGCAGCGATTGGCTGGGCCGATAGTTCGGCGTAAACCTCTTCTGGAGGAGCGCCTAATTCTTCTTTGATAAACTGGTAAGCAATTTCGTTGGGAAAAGGCGGTAATTGGTCTTGTAGCTTAGTTAACTCTTCTAGGTATACGGGAGGAACTAGATCCGGTCTAGTGGACAAAGCTTGTCCAATTTTGATGTAAGCAGGCCCTAACTTGGTAAGCAATACTCGTAATTGAGCGGCTCGGCGGCGGTCATTTTTGACGACAATTCCCCGTTTACTATCTGACCACAAGCCAAAAACGAAGGATAGAGTTGGCCCCAACACGGCGAAAATCCGCCGTAAAACTTGCAAGGGTCTGTTTTGGTAGTGCGCCGCTATGCCTATGGGATCGTAGAGCGTCTCCGGTTGGGCATTTGTCCTTAGTTTTTGAGCGGCTAAGAGTTTTGGCGATCGCACAACTAAGCTTGATGTACCATTTTCTGGCACTACATCAATAACGTCCAGTTCGCCTCGGCTATTTGTGCCGTTGCGACTGTCCTCCTGAATCGGTCGGGAACTAGGGGGAAGTGTCTTAACAATCATGAAGAAGGCCACCAGTCAGAACGATCACATTAAGTATTGTAACAATATGTTGAGGAATTGGGGAAGGTGAGACCCCCTCTGGGGATAAGGGGTGATGGGGATTAAGGGCTGGGGATTAGATTATTTATATGTAGAGGATTAAGGTTCAACTAATTTTTCCAGTACCGAGTCCCCAGTCCCCAGTCCTCAGTGGTCTGCTACACTAAAATGGGCATACTAGTTCAATAGTAGTAGGTATTGCTAGTTGCGGAAAGATTATACTTATTATGTTGTAAGTTGGAAGTATCCGGCATCTGCCCTAACGGAGAATTTGGCTTGATGTTGCTTTGCCTGCGAATTGAAAACTTTGCCCTAATTGACCAACTGGAATTAGAATTTTGCGCGGGATTAAATGTATTGACAGGTGAAACCGGCGCTGGAAAATCGATTATCTTGGATGCCATTGATGCCGCTTTAGGTGGTAAAGTGTCCAGCCGAGTTATTCGTACAGGGACAAGTCGGGCGATGGTAGAAGCTACTTTCACTTCAAATGCCCCCCTAGCCGCTTGGTTAACCGAACAAGAAATAGATTTACTTGATGAAAATTCTGTAGTCATTAGCCGAGAAATCACAGCCACTGCTAGTAATATCCGTAGTCGATCGCGGGTGAATGGTGTGCTAGTAAATCGGCAGATTATGGGAGGGATGCGCGATCGCTTGGTGGAAATCACCGCCCAAGGGCAAACTGTACAAGTAGGACAATCTGCCCAAGTTAGGGACTGGTTAGATTTGTATGGCGGCGACTCTCTAATGCAGCAGCGCCATCAAGTCGCCACGAGCTTTAGTACTTATCAACAGGCGCATTTAGCATTAGAAAAACGCCGAACATCAGAACGGGAAAGGTTGCAACAACTGGACTTGCTCGCTTATCAAGTGCAAGAATTGGGAGCAGCCAATCTCGGCGAACCTAATGAATTAGAACAGTTAGGACAAGAACGAGAACGCCTAAATCATGTCGTCGATTTGCAACAAATGAGTTACAAAGTTTATCAAGCTTTGTATCAAAACGATAATGAAACTCCCGCCGCCGCAGATTTATTGGGAGACAGTGAGGCAACATTGAATGACATGGTGGAATATGATAGCCAACTACAACACTTATTGGAATTAGTTCGGGATGCACAAGCTGCGGTAATGGAAGTGGGAAGGCAGATTAATGCTTATGGGGATGGTTTAGAAGCCGATCCGCAGAGGTTGGAAGAAGTGGAAGAACGGATTCAAGAATTAAAGCAAATTTGCCGCAAATATGGGCCGACACTTACAGAAGCGATCGCCTATTACCAGCGTATCCAAGAGGAATTAGCCCAACTCAACGACAGCGAACAATCTATCGAAAATTTAGAACAGCAAGAAAAGGCATGTTTGGAGAAACTTACTCAAGCAAGTAATCAGTTAACTCAACTGCGGACTAAAGCGGCTGCTAATTTAGAATCACGTTTGATATCTCAACTCAAACCCCTAGCGATGGAAAAGGTGAAATTTCTGGTTGAGATAGTGCCAGCTTCCCCAACTGCTATGGGAGCAGATAAAATTACCTTTATGTTTAGTTCCAACCCTGGAGAACCCCTGCAACCTTTAACGGAAGTTGCCTCTGGCGGAGAAATGAGCCGCTTTTTACTGGCTCTGAAAGCTTGTTTTTCTCAGGTTGATGTTGCTGGGACAATGGTATTTGATGAAATTGATGTCGGGGTTTCGGGAAGAGTAGCCCAAGCGATCGCTGAAAAATTACACCACCTCAGTCAACGTAATCAAGTATTATGTGTTACCCACCAGCCTTTAGTTGCGGCAATGGCCGATCGGCATTTCCGCGTAGATAAGCAAACTATCAATCAAGGCAAGGGTAAAAAAGCTAACGATGAAAATGCTGAACAGCGTACTGTTGTCAGAGTTACTATGTTGGATAATTTAACCACTCGCTGTGAAGAACTAGCACAGTTAGCTGGTGGTAAATCTGCTAGTGACGCGATCGCTTTTGCTGAATCTCTGTTATTTCAAGCTGCTAACCACCGTCAAAAAATTAAAAATTAAGCTTCAGTAATGATTCACCGAGATCACCGCTAACAGGTTTAACATCAACCAGGTAAAGCCAAGAAATATTTACCATCAATAAATAGGGCAAATACTCTCCGGTTCTCCAATCAACTGATTTTGCACTCTTACAAAGCCCATTTTAATGGCTTTCCAGTTAGCTCTAACTTGAGAGTGTTGCAATCATTTCCAGCAGTGTTCTAGACAAACCTAAATGTGTTTGGATGTAGTTCAAGTTTTTAACTGCTTTTAATAGCGGTAAATAAGTCATACCACTGTTATATAAGTATTTGTGAGTGTATCTAAACGATTGTTAGGAAATACTTAATTGACCGCTAACCTCAAGCCCCTAAATTCTTCTTGGTTAAATCCAAAATCCAAAAGTTAGTTGACAAATTGTCAGTTATTAATATATCAATAGCCGCTCAAACAAAGATGTATTACCCTACTTTAATAAGCAGACCTAGCTAACCAATAAATGGTTATACCCAAAGCCGACCCAGCAATTACCTGAACTGGTGTATGTCCAAGTAATTCCTTCAAACGGTCTTGGCTAAAGTCTGGTTTTTCATGAAATAATTCATCAATCATTTGATTGAGAATACGAGCTTGTTTACCAGCTGCTTGGCGAACTCCGGCTGCATCATACATAACGATGATGGCAAAAACTATTGCAACAGCAAAATCAGGAGATGCCCAACCCAGTGTTTGCCCTACACCAGCCGCTAGAGCCGTAACCAGAGCCGAATGGGCACTGGGCATACCTCCGGTTGTCACCAAAACGCGCACATTCAGTTTGCGATTTTTGACGATCTCGACTACGAGTTTTAATGCTTGAGCAATTAAACAAGCTACCAGAGCAACCAGCAGCACCCGATTGTCTAAAATATTGCCTATGTCCTGCATGGTATTTTGGTTAGGTTAGTAAATATTAGCAGCAGTTGTTGGTTGAGGAAATATTTAGATTCAACCCCAAATCCCAAATTAACCTTGTAGATCGCGGTGGAAACAGACTAACTATTCAAAATCACCTAAAAACTTAATTGATAAGCTTTTTTCATTTTGAATGAATGGATTTTGAACTCCGTTGGGCGGTGTAGTAGAGCATAACGTCAATAAACCACCCATTCCCAATCAATAAAATGCTTGCGGTATAGGAATTCCGAATTTCGCAAAGCGTTACTAGTTGTTGCGACTGGTAATAAAATGAGCGATCGCTTGGAGTGGTTTAGCTCTGTCTCCAAATGGTTCTAATTCCACACAAGCTTCTTTAACTAGCTCTTGGGCTTTTGATCGCGATTCCTCAAGTCCCCAGAGGCTAGGATAAGTGACTTTCTTGGCTTTTTGGTCTTTGCCAGCTGTTTTACCTAATTGCTCTTGGGTAGAAGTGATATCCAGAATATCATCGATGATTTGGAATGCTAGCCCAATATTTTGAGCATAACGGGTCAGTCGCTGTATATCTTCAGGTGATGCATTAGTTATCAGCCCACCACAAACTACGCAAGCTTCCAACAAGGCGGCTGTTTTGTGTTTATGAATGAAATTTAGGGTTTCTAGGGAAATATCTGATTTACCTTCCGACTCTAAATCGACAACTTGACCGCCGACCAAACCACCTGCCCCCAAGGCTCGCCCAAGACGGGCAATAACTTGCAAGACTACCTCTCTCTTAACGCTTTGGGGGGTTTGAATGGCAACAAACTCAAAAGCGAGTGCCAACAAGCCATCTCCAGCCAAAATTGCCACATCTTCGCCATAAACTTTATGATTCGTCAGCTTCCCACGACGGTAATCGTCATTATCCATCGCTGGGAGATCGTCATGAATCAAGGACATTGTGTGGATCATCTCTACAGCACAAGCCGTTGGCATGGCCATGTCGATGGTTCCACCCATCATTTCACAGGTAGCAAGGCAAAGAATGGGACGTACACGCTTGCCTCCAGCTAATAACGAGTAGCGCATCGACTCATAAATCTTTTCTGGATAAATGATCGGAATAGCCTGATCCAAAGCATTATCACAAAGCTTTTGTCGCTCTTTTAGATAGGCTGCTAAGTTAAATGTGGCTTCCTCTGGTGGTGTCTTTTGAACGTTATCAGTTGCTACCATTCTTTAATCCCTGACATTTTGCGATTTTTGCCTTATACGTCACAATTTTAAGGTGCTGTGGGGCTGAAAAAAATGAAGAGTTAGGAGTAGAGACGCGATTAATCTCGTCTGTACAGGATTTAGGAGTTAAGAGTTATTAAGCATAACTTTTAATTCACTCTCTTTCTTTTTTTGCCGCTTTGGAATAGCTGGCAAATGTATTTTCCAACAATATGGCAACAGTCATTGGGCCAACACCACCAGGAACTGGGGTGATAAATCCTGCGACATCGCTGGTTGATTCAAGATGGACATCGCCAATGAGACGACTTTTGCCATTAGCATCGGTGACGCGATTCATCCCCACATCTACCACAACAGCGCCCGGTTTCACCATATCAGCAGAGATCAGTCCAGGACGACCTGCTGCTGCAATTAGAATATCAGCATTTTGGGTGATGGTTTTGAGATCGTGCGATCGCGAGTGAGCGATCGTGACTGTGGCATCAGCTTCTAATAGCATCAGCGCCATAGGTTTACCCACCAAAATACTGCGTCCCACCACTACTGCCTGTTTTCCCTGCAAAGGAATCTCATATTCTTGTAAAAGCCGCATTACACCAGCCGGGGTGCAGCTACGTAAACCCGTTTCTCCTCGTACTAGTCGCCCCAAGTTGACTGGGTGCAGTCCATCAGCATCTTTATCGGGATCAATTTGATGCAGCAGAGTCACAGCATCCAAATGGTTAGGTAACGGCAGCTGTACAAGAATGCCATCCACCCGTTCATCATGGTTGAGTGCCGCAATTACCTCTTCTAACTCCCCAAGGGTAGTTTGGGCAGGAAAATGTTTGCCAAAAGAAGCGATACCAACTTTAGCGCAGGCTTTTTCTTTATTGCGTACATAAGCAGCTGACGCTGGGTTATCACCAACCATCAACACTGCTAAACCAGGAGGTCGTCCAATTTTTGGTTGTAATTGTGTAATTGCAACAGAAAGTTCTTGCTGAATTTTTGCCGCTAAAGTTTTACCATCAAGGAGTTTGGCAGTTTTTGTTTCCATGAAAATTTCCAGCTATATTCGCTTGTTGTCCAAAGTCCAAAGTTAAAATATTGATTATTAAATCTTGACTTTCGACTATTATTGTGTTGCTCTTTGATGTCGTAGCGTTTCTCTCACAGTAAATTCATAATGTTTATTTTCTCAGATCGCGGGCATCATCTGAAGAATAAAGAATTAAGAAGTGGGGTGAAGAGGCAGGGGAGCAGAGGGCAGGGAGAAGGAGGAGCAGGGGAAGAATTAATGCCCAATGCCCACTTGCCCTGAGCGTATCGCTAAAGCGAAAGCTCCGCTAACGCGTAGCGTCTCCAAGAGTTGCTGTACCCTTCCGGGGAAGCAAGCTACGCGTAGCGTCTCGCAGAGAAGGGATGCCCCATACCCCATACCCAAAATAAATAAATCGGTGGCTTTCATGCAACAAACGAGAAAATTTTCCCTTTCGTTCTTGTACGGGCACAGTATTTTTCCATACCGCCTGGGGTTGACTTTTTTCCTTGTAGCAGGACTTTGTAGTTGTGATAACTTGACACCATCTGGCTTAAATAAAACTGGCTTAAAAATTGGGACAAATGTCACTCCAATTGGAGAAATTAAACCAAAACAAGACAATCAGGCTATAGTTTACATCCAAGGTCAGGTAGAAAAGCAAGCTCCCCTGATAAAACAGTGGGCTTATAAAATTAATGACTCAACCGGCAAAATTTGGGTTGTCACCAATCAAAAAAATCTGGGTGAAGGTTCAGAAGTTGTAATTAAGGGTAAAGTTCGCTACCGAAGTATTCCCTTAGCTGGCAAAGAATTGGGGGAAGTTTATTTAGAAGAAGAATAATTAAAAATTAAAAATAAAGATATGAACAATCAACAGGTGCACGTAGCGATCGCAATTCTCTATCAGAAAAACAAGTTTCTCATGCAGTTGCGTGACAACATCCCCGGTATTCTCTACCCTGGTTACTGGGCGCTATTTGGCGGTCACATCGAGCCTGGTGAAACGCCAGATGTAGCGGTAAAACGAGAAATTTTAGAAGAAATTGGCTATGAGTTACCACCCTTTGTTGAATTTGGCTGTTATCCCAACGAAAGAGTTGTCCGTCATGTCTTTCATGCACCACTCTTGGTGGAATTAAATCAACTAGTTCTAAATGAGGGCTGGGATATGGCCTTATTTACGCCAGAAGATATTCGCCAAGGTAACTGTTATTCACAAAATGCTGGCGAAGTGCGACCTCTAGGGGCAATGCATCAGAAAATTATGTTGGATTTTATTGAGAAAAATCTAACATAATTTGGAGATTAGTCATTTGTCATTTGTCATTGGACATTAAGTCAAGAGTTAGAAATTCTTCCTCTGCTCCCCTGCTCCTCTGCTCCCCCGCTCCTCATCTCCCCACATCCCAAGAAGCCAAAATAAAGTTAGAACTCTTATGAGGTGATCGCTAATGCAATCAGCAAACAAACTGCCGCGATGGTTAACTATAGGATTGGCATTTCCCATTGCCATTCTCAACGGCTGGCTATTGCTCCAACTTATACAGTATTTTCAACCCTTAGTTAGCGTTATCGCTGCCGCCATTCTACTAGCTTTTGTCTTGAACTATCCAATCCAGTTTCTCCAGGAACAAGGAGTAAAACCCAACTTAGCGATCGGGGGAGTGTTACTTTTGACTCTGGTGGTTTTAGTAGCTTTAGGCATTACCTTAGTTCCCCTGATTATTCAACAACTCGTTGAACTGGCTAATATTTTGCCCAGTTGGATTGATTCTGGTACTCAGCAGCTGCAAGCTTTTCAAGATTGGGCGTTAAGTCAACAGCAACTTCCGATTAATTTAAGTGGTTTATTCACCCAAGTTCTAGAACGATTATCTAACCAACTTCAGTCCTTCACTGGTAGAATTCTTGGTTTTGCTGTCGATACCATTGGTATTGTCCTCAATGTGCTGCTGGCGGTAGTGCTGACTATCTACCTAATATTGAATGGTGAACGTCTTTGGGACGGAATTTTTCAGTGGTTTCCCCCTAATATTGGGCCAAGAGTACGAGAATTACTGCGAGAGGATTTCCACAATTACTTCATCGGTCAAGCAACATTGGGAGCTGTGTTAGGGGTGACAATTACTCTGGTGTTTTTGGCGCTGCAAGTTCCCCTAGCTTTACTTTTTGGTATTGGTATTGGCTTATTTTCACTTTTCCCCTTTGGTACGGGGGTAGGTATCGCTATAGTAAGTTTGTTGGTAGCGCTGCAAAATTTTTGGTTAGGGGTGGAAGTCTTAGGTGTAGCTGTTGCGATCGATCAAATTAATTCTAATATTATTGCACCTCGAATTCTCAGCAATTTGACTGGCTTAAATCCTGTGTGGGTGGTGATTTCTTTATTGCTGGGCGCAAAGTTAGGAGGAGTACTGGGTTTGTTAATTGCGATCCCTATTGCCAGCTTTATCAAAGATACAACAGATAGCTGGCAAGCTGGAGAGTTTAATAAGATAGAGGATATAGAGTCAGAACCTGTGACGGTAAAAAGTGAGAGAGCAGGGACTTATAGTTAAAATCCAATCATTCAGATTAACTTAAAAACTGGCGCTCTTGTCCATAAAGAAAGTGCAAAATCATAATTTATGATGCTAACAAACAAGAAGCTATTACTTTGTGCATCAACAATTTTTTAGCAAGCAAAATGATCGTAAAAAACTTGAGCGTAAGTGTAGTCTTCACTTCTCTAGGAGACACTACGCAAACGACAAAGCTCTGTTACCATAGTAGGCATCGCTATTTACATATAAGAGGAAATTTGGTAGGTATCGAATTAATCAACGATCAACCTCTACAAAAGCATCATAAAATTCCTTAAATTCCTTATCTTTCAGGTGAGAACGGAATACAATACTTGCAGAAAATAACTGCAAAGCACTACGCTGGGAAACCTAAGCAGTCAGTATTTTTAAAAAATGAAAAGTTGTTTAAAGCTTACCTTTGACAATGGGCAAACAGCATTAGCTACTCAAGTTGAGCAGCAAGCAGAATTGGCAAATGCTCTTGAGGAAATAGGGCTTGGCGGTTCGCGTCCTGTTTTAGTAATAGTGGGGGGTGCAAGTAACATCAGTGAAGCTGATTTTCTCCGTATTCAACGGTTGTTTGTGGAAGTTTTAGCCCCCATCGCCGAAACTTTGGGGGCTTATGTCGTGGATGGGGGTACGGATGTAGGAATTATGCGAATGATGGGTGCGGCTCGTACCCAAATAGGTGCTAACTTTGCTTTGGTTGGTGTGACACCCGAAAGCAAAGTGGCTTTACCTAATCATTCGGAAAATGCTGCTGATTTAATACCCTTAGAGCCAAACCATACTCATTTCGTGCTAGTTCCTGGTAACTATTGGGGCGACGAGTCTCCTTGGATATCTCACGTTGCGACTATGCTGGCCAATGATGCACCTTCGATGACACTACTCTTGAACGGTGGCGAAATTACCTTTAAGGATACGTTTTCTAGCGTTGATAGTGGAAGATTAGTTATTGTGATTGCTGGTAGTGGTAGAACCGCAGATATACTTGCCGATGCTTTGCGTGGAAAGGCTAGTGATGAACAAGCCAAAAAGCTAGCTAAATCTGGTACATTACAATACATCAACTTACTCGACATAGAGAAAGGAGTTGAGAATTTAGGCAAAGTAATTAAGGGGTTACTTTCTAATTAGGAGTAAAAAATGGCAAAAAAAGATCGTTATCACAAATCTTTAAAAGAAGATTTTTGCAAAAACATTTTTTGCGATCGCGTTGGTTAAAGCAAGTACTGTGGATGGAAAGTCAGGCGAATTTATCGCGCGATCGCCATGATTTTTTACGGATAAAAACTATTATTGGTGGTGTAATTCTCCCAGCATTCGTAAATCTAAATATTAACACTAGATATGGTTTCTAAAAAATTAAAAGCTGCTGTTGTTATTGCTAGAAGTTCGCTTGATACGTTTTTGCTGGTACATCAATTCATCTGCCTGGAATATGAGTTTTTCCAATGAAACATCTTCATTGATAACGCACTCTTGAACTCCAATACTCATTGATAGATAATAATTTCTACTTGAATTCTGATTAAATAAATCAATGTTAGTTTGTAAGCGAACACTAATTGCATTCATACGATCTGAACATTTCGGAATGAAGACAACAAACTCATCACCTCCCCATCGGGCAACGATGTCAGAATCTCGATAAGTTTGACTTAAGAGGTTTGCGGCATCAGTTATTACACAATCTCCAACTTCATGTCCAAAGGTATCATTGATTTGCTTCAATCCATCTATATCTATAAATAAGAGACAACAGGGCTTTTGTAGCTGATGAGCTAGTTTTAATTGCTGATCTGCAAATAGAAAAAAGCCTCGTCGATTGTATACTCCAGTTAATTCATCTGTTATGGATAAGCGCCTAACTTCTGCCTCAACTTTTTGATGCCCCTCTATTTCTTTTTCTAGTGCAGCAGTTCGATTGTGGACTCTTTGTTCTAATTCATGATAAATTTGCACGTTTTCCATTGCGACAGCTGTTGTGTCTGCCAATGCCTGTAATAGCTTTACTTTTTCTTCTGTTGGCTGATGTAACGTTGCCCAATATGTTCCAATTGCACCAATGGGGTTACACGTTCGGATCGGCACCATTGCCAAGCTTTTGACAAAAGTTGGTTGGTAAGCTGCAAATGGAATGCGTTCATCTCCATAAATATCGCTAATCACAACGGGCTGACAGTTTCGCATTGTATGCCCACCAATGCAAATACTCATCGGGAAACGTTGTCCTTTCCATAAAGGAGCGATCGCATCTTCATCTGCGTAATAACATTGATCTCCATCTCGTAACACAAAACTAGCCCCATCTGCCCCAGTCAACTCACGCGCAGACTTTCGTACAATCTCCATGATTTGCTCTAGTGTCCGTGCTAGTGACAATGCTTGAACAACCTCAATTAAATGCTCTATCCCCTGAACATAAGACATTTCAGCTTTGACATCATTAGAATCAGAAATGATGACAGGTGAAGCAGAGCTTTGAAAATTCATGTGCTTACACCAATAAAAAAGGATCGAAAATTAGTTGAGACTGCGATCGGATCGCAATGTCTTTATTCTCAAAAACAAGGCTAAACGCATCTTATTTGTATAATGCTTACTGGGCAAAAGGCTTAAGCATTATTTCTTTTTGGGACTAAATTTTTAACCCTTGCTGGGCATGGATTACAGAATGCCTTTACCCTGATTCTAAAAAATTTACCATTTTATTCTATTAGAGATATTACGGATTTTTTAACGATCTATCTAAAAAAAGATTGCAAAACTATCTTGATATGTTAAGTTAATATGATTTTTGCGAATAAAATAAAAAGGCTCTTATCAGGTATAGATGGATACTAGGATATCTTGATTGATTTGACACAGAAATTCTGCAACATAGATCGATACGCTTGAGTTAGCGCCAAAAACCTTAAGTTGACGTGACTTCGACGAGTGTGATTTTGACCCCAGGAGAGGGGAGCAAAAACCCTCCTTACTCGTTACTGCGACATAGATGATTTCTATGCCATCTAAAAACTAATCTGGCAGAAAACGCCCCAACTGCCGTTTTTTTGAGTTTATTAAACTCAGGTTAAATTAATCTTCTAAAATTTGGATTTCATCAAGTTGATTAATTATCACATCTGCACCTTGGACGTTATCTGACTTACCGACCCAAGTAATACCAATACAACCTGCGGCTTTAGCATTACGCGCCATTTGCATATCACCAACTGAATCACCTACCATCAAGGTAGCGCTAGGTTCAACTCCCAAAGCTTGGCAAGCTTGCAAAAATAGCACTGGATCTGGTTTACTTGGCCCTTCATCTACGCCCATTTCTAACTGGATATAATTACTTAATTGGTGATTGGCTACAAAATTGCGTACTTCTTCAGTTGTCGCAGCCGAGAGAATGCCAAGTTTTAGACCACCCTCCCGCAGGTATTTCAAAATTTCTAGGCTACCTACAAACAGTGGTGAAGGAGTCTCTCCAATGTATTTTTCTGCTTCATCCAAAGCTTGACGGGCTATTTTTAAGCACTCAAACCATCCTCTTCCTGTTTCGGCAATATATGCCGCAGCCGCAACTTCTGTTTCGCGGCGGCTTGCTACTGAGATTAAACCTGCGGGATCTAGAAAATTGCCATTGATGCCAAATGCCATTAATAAGGGTTCCCCAGTTCCAGGGATTTGAGCATCTATTAATCTTGCTGCTTTTTGTGCGAGCGATCGCAAATAAGTTTCTGAATCTTCTAGAGTACCGTTTTTGTCAAACAAAATTGCCTGGATATTATCAAAAGTGATATTTCTACATTGAATGGTTGCCATAATATTTAACTTCTAACTACTCTCAACTCCTGGAAAGACTTGGATTAATCACGTCTCTGCAAATTATTCTCGATTCTCCACATAAAAAAAGAGGGAAAAACCCTCTTTATAAAATGATTTGATACTCTTACTTAAAAACAAGTAAAACTATAAAAAATCTATTACTCTTCAATAGCTGCTGGAATTTCCTCTTCAATTTCCGTCGCTGCTGGAATCTCTGTTTCAATTGCCGCAACTACTGGAATATCTTCGTCAAGTTCTGTTGCTGGTGGAATATCTTCGTCTGCAAGAACTTCCCCTGGTGTAGCCGCAGCACTAGCACCTTGCTGCTTGGCTAATAGCTGTTCGCGATACTTAGCAGCCATTTCTTCCGCCTTATCGTAAACCAAATCTCGGTTTTTAATCATGTCACCGGGTTCGGGTTCTAGCTGCTTGGTAGATAGGGAAATGCGACCCCTTTCTGCATCCAAATCAATGATCATAACTTTTACTTCATCATTGACATTGAACACGCTATGAGGTGTATCAATATGTTCGTGAGAAATCTCAGAAATATGCAGTAGACCACTGACGCCGCCAATGTCGATGAAAGCACCGTAGGGCTTGATCCCACGAACAGTACCAATTACTACTTCGCCGACTTCTAAACGGTTCATCTTGCGCTCAACCAGCGCCCGACGGTGAGATAGAACGAGGCGATTGCGTTCTTCGTCTACCTCTAAAAATTTCAACGGCAGATCCTCACCGACCAATTCTTCTTTAGGTTTGCGGGTACTAATGTGGGAACCTGGGATAAAGCCACGTAATCCCTCAATTCGTACTAATGCTCCACCGCGATTGGTTGCAAATACGCCAGAACGGACAGTCGCATCTTCTGCTTGTAACTGCCGCACGCGTTCCCAAGCCCGCATATATTCAATACGGCGAATGGAAAGGGTTAATTGACCATCTTCGTTTTCATCGGTAAGGATGAAAAATTCGCGCGTTTCGTTTGACTGTAATACTTCTTCCGGGCTATCCACCCGGTTAATAGACATTTCTTGTATAGGAATATATGCTGCGGTTTTAGCACCAATGTCAATCAGAGCGCCGCGCGGCTCTATACTGAAAACTGTTCCTGGGACAACATCACCAGGGCTAAAATGATAATCGTATTTGTCAAGTAGAGCAGCGAAATCTTCGTGAGTGAATCCAATTTCTGTAGCGGTTAAATTCTGATTGACCATGCTGATTTGTTCCTGGTTCTAGTCTCCGTAAAGGTGGTGCGACAATTGCGATGCGTTATGTAAGCAGTACTATGGCAGCTTACACAAAACATCCTTTTTCATCCTAGCGCAGAAAAGCTAGCATTAACACATATCTACTCCCAAGATTGGAAATTATATCACAATATTTAGTCATTGGTCATTAGTCATTGGTCATTGGTCATTAGTTATTGGTTAGTAGTGAGAAGCAACATAAAAGACAAATGACAAAGGACAAACACAATAATATCCGTTGCCACCATACTTAGTAGCAACGGATATTAAGATTAAATCCGCTTAAAAGTCTGTGGATAGGATCTACTTATCTTTTGGTTTCTCAAAGCGAGGGGGTTCGCGAAATGCGATCGCAAAGAAGAGAGTACCTATACACAGAGTAAAAATCAAGATGTACGCAACGCTTTCCATATTACGATTTCCTCTTTATCCAGCCAGTTGTTAAAGTTTTTAATGCTGAGTCACTTGAGTGCTGAGTCAGAGGATTAACTCAGAACTCAGCACTTCTTTACTCAGCACTGAAATTAAAGGGCTTCTTTCCGGCGGGTTGACTTGTCACCCACTTTCTGGAACAGACCCCACTCAACTTGCTCTTCAAGATCGGCATCAACACCAGCAAATACGTCTCGGTAGATTGTCCGAGCGCCATGCCAGAGATGACCAAAGAAGAACAGCAGAGCAAATACGGCGTGTCCAAAGGTAAACCAACCTCTAGGACTGGTGCGGAATACACCATCAGAGTTCAAGGTTTCCCGGTCAAATTCAAAGATTTCACCACCTTGAGCCTTACGGGCGTACTTTTTCACATCAGCTGGCTCTGTAAAGGTCTGACCATTCAGATTACCACCGTAGAAACTAACGGTGACACCAGACTGCTCGAAGCTATACTTAGATTCTGCCCGACGGAAGGGAATGTCAGCGCGGACAATTCCATCTGCATCAGTCAAAATCACTGGGAAGGTTTCAAAGAAGTTAGGAAGACGACGTACAGTCAATTCCCGTCCTTCAGAATCTTTGAATACGGCGTGACCTTGCCAAGATTGGGCAATACCATCACCCTTCACCATAGGCCCTGTACGGAATAGACCGCCTTTAGCGGGGCTATTTCCAACATAATCATAGAAAGCCAATTTTTCAGGAATCTGCGACCAAGCTTGCTCAAGGGTTGCACCTTGGCTAACGTTTGTTTGGACGCGGCGCTGAATTTCTTGACGGAAGTAGTTCTGATCCCATTGATAGCGGGTAGGGCCAAACAATTCGATGGGAGTGGCGGCGTTACCGTACCACATAGTACCAGCAACAACGAAAGCAGCAAAGAAGACTGCTGCAATACTGCTAGAAAGTACTGTTTCAATGTTCCCCATCCGTAGAGCTTTGTAGAGCCGTTCGGGGGGTCTAACTGTCAGGTGGAATAAGCCTGCAATAATACCAACAACACCAGCGGCAATGTGGTGAGCCGCAATGCCACCAGGGTTATAGGGGTTAAAACCATCTGGGCCCCATTCTGGTGCTACTGCCTGGGCGGCGCCAGTTATACCATAAGCATCAGAAACCCATATCCCCGGCCCAAATAGTCCGGTGACGTGAAAAGCACCAAATCCAAAACAAAGTAAACCAGATAAGAACAGGTGAATGCCAAACATTTTTGGCAGGTCGAGAGCGGGTTCACCAGTGCGGGGATCTCTAAAGAGTTCCAAATCCCAGTAAACCCAGTGCCATACGGCGGCTAGGAACAGCAAACCGGAAAGAACAATGTGAGCGGCAGCAACGCCTTCAAATGACCAAAAGCCAGGATCGGTTGATGGCCCACCAGTAACGTTCCAACCACCCCAAGATTGGGTAACACCCAAACGTGCCATGAACGGCAAGACGAACATCCCTTGACGCCACATTGGGTTGAGAACTGCATCGCTAGGGTCAAAAACAGCTAGTTCGTAGAGTGCCATCGAACCAGCCCAGCCTGCTACTAAGGCTGTATGCATTAGGTGTACAGAAATCAGTCGCCCTGGATCATTCAGAACGACTGTATGTACTCGGTACCAGGGTAGTCCCATCGACTACGCTCCTCCTCGATGAGTTAGTTTACAAAGCAATTTTCTTACTGAGGTTACGAGAGACGAAAATCGCCACTCATAAAACTCTCTCTTGTTTTTTGTTATTGCCACCAGAGTATCACCACAGCTTAGTCTTAATAAGTCAGACAGCGTGGGTGCTTTGGCAATGCTTACTCGCTTCGGGAGGTTTACCTATGTTAGGGTAGCCATCGCCAAGCAAAAATGAGAATGTTTTAAAAAGTGTAACTATTGATGGAATTGTTTGCAAGCGTGTAAATTGATGCGATCGCGTAGCATATCCAAGTTTTTTCGCTACTAATACCCGTCGGGGATTAAATTTGCTTATCTTTTCTTTACGTAGGGATTGGGGACTGGGGACTGGGAATTGGGCAGGACTTACGCAACTGGCACAGCGTGATCGCTATTTTATAGTATTTATGTACTATATAAAGTGGCTGACCCATAG
>NZ_JAVRBY020000091.1:0-20768 GCF_034531035.1 Nostoc sp. DedQUE02
GGCCTCTACGGCGGCAGAGGCGGCTACGGCGGCTTCGGCGGCGGCGGCGGCGGCTTCGGAGACAACGGCAACGGCAACGGCAACGGCGGCATCGGCGGCTACGGCGGCGGCGGCGGCAAGGCGGGCATCGGCGGCTTGAGCGGCTATAGCGGCTTCGGCGGCGGCAACGGCAACATCAACGGCGGCGGCGGCGGTGCTGGACTAGGGGGTGGCATCTTCGTCCGCAGTGGCTCTTTAACCCTCAACAACACCAGCTTTACCAACAACACAGCTACAGGCGGCACGGGTGCTAACTCAGGTCAAGGCTTGGGTGGGGCAATCTTCATTATGCAGTCCACCACCAACAACGGAAGCAACCAGGGAATGCCTACCGTTCTACCAACTGTCACTTCTGTAGGTAATCCTAGCTTTAGTGGTAACAGCGCAGCTAACGATCCGGGAACTGCTACAAACAACGATGATGTCTATGGCACGATTAACGTCACTGCAACCAACCAAGCCCCCGTTGCTGTTGATGACAGTGTTGCTACATTCTTTGGTACTGCCATCAACATCCCAGTTACTACCTTACTAGCCAATGATAGCGATGCCAATGGCGACCCCCTGAGCATCACTGCTGTTAGCGGTGCTACCAACGGTACTGCCGTGCTGAATAATAACGGCACCCCCAACAACAGTACAGATGATTACGTTACCTTTACTCCAAATCTTCTATTCGTTGGTAATGCCAGCTTTAACTACACCCTCAGCGATGGTAGCCTCACTGATACTGGTACGGTGACTGTGGCTGTCGGTCTTAACAGTAATGGCACTAATTTTGCTGATAGCTTGATTGGCACCCTTGGTAACGACATCATCAACGGCGGCAATGGCAACGATACCATCTACGGCGGCAATGGCAACGATAGCCTCAACGGTGATAATGGCAACGACATCTTGTATGGCGATGGGCTGATGGATGGCGGTGCAGGTAACGATACCCTCAACGGTGGTAATGGCAATGATACCCTCTATGGTGGCGGTGGTAGCGATCGCCTCACAGGTGGTAATGGCAACGATTTACTCTATGGTGGTGCAGGCAGCGATATTCTCACAGGTGGCAACAGTAACGATATCTTTGCCTTTGCGGCTGGAGAAGGTACTGACACCATTACTGATTTCTCAAAGGGTAGCGATTTGATTGGATTGTATAGTGGTTTAACCTATGGAGATCTGAGTTTCTCTGGTAACAATATCAAAGTCACTTCCACGAATGAAATTTTGGCGACGCTGACTGGTATAAATACTACGACACTGACTGCTGCTAATTTCGTAACGCTTTAATTATCTTGATTCATGCAAGCCGATCTTAGTTGCATCGAGTTGCACCTTTGTTGCATTGACTTACACCTTTGATGCATCAAAGTTGGTCTTTAATGCATTGGCTTGCACCTTTGTTGCATCCAAGAGTAACTCAGTTGCATTGACTTGCACCTTTGTTGCATTGGCTTGCACCTTTAATGCATAAGCGTTGCAAAAATTAACCTTGCTCAGTCTTCATGGAGTAGAAGCGTAAGCCTCGCCACTCTCAGGGTTGTCTTTTTGGCACAACCTCAGCAATAGTCCAGCGAATGCGATCGTCGCCCAGCCAATACCACCAGTGGCGAATTCATCAAGCTGAGAATCTTCCCTCTTTGTTGCCGCGCTACTATTTTTTCTCATTTACCTAATACCAAAGGAAATCAATCAAATGACAAATTTCATTGTTAACCAAACTACTGATAACGGTCTAGGAGATACCGCAGGCACCCTCAGTTATGCCATTCTCCAAGCTAACCAACTGGCAGGGGATGACACCATTACTATTGATAACGATGTTCGCATCACTGGGGTAATGAAAACCCTGGTGAACAGCAACATCACCATTGTGGGCAACAACCACAGTATTAGCGGCGATGCCAATGACAACGGCAGCAACGATAACGGCGACGTGCGCCCCTTGTTTATTTTGTCAGGAACAGTCGGTATTTCTGACTTAACCATCACCAACGGACGGGCTAAAGGCGGAGATGCTGGAATTGGTGGCGGCGGTGCGGGACTCGGCGGCGGCTTGTTCATCTATGATGGCAATGTTTCTCTCACCAATGTCGCCTTTACTAATAACGCAGCCCAAGGCGGTAATGGCGGTGTCCTTGGACTGAATGTTGGTGGTGGCGGCGGTATGTTTGGCAATGGTAGCGGCAACGGCGGCGGTGGGCTAGTTTGCTGGTAGCATCGGCAACACTGGCGGCTACGGCGGTAACGGCAACTACGGTGGCGGTGTCGGTGGCTTCGGCGGCGGTGGCAACGGCGGCTACCCCGCCGGCAACGGCGGCTTCGGCGGCGGCGGCGGCGGCTTAAGGTCTGGCGGCAACTACGGCGGTGATGGCTTCGGCTCCTACTTAGGCGGCGGTGGTGCCGGTCTTGGCGGTGGCATCTTCGTCCGCACTGGCTCTTTAACCCTTAACAACACCAGCTTTACCAACAACACAGCCACAGGTGGGGCGGGGTATATTTCAGCAGGTCAGGGCTTAGGTGGGGCAATCTTCATCATGCAGTCCACCACCAACACTAACGGCAATAATCAGGGAATGCCGACTACCCTTGGCAGTGTCAGTTTCACGGGTTCGTCTAGCTTCAGCGGTAACAGTGCGGCTGATGATGCCGGAACAGCCACTAATAATGATGATGTTTACGGCACACAAATACCTGTCGCCAACAATCCGCCAACTGCAAATAATGATACAACGACGGCTAATGAAAATACTCCAGTCACCATTAGCGTTCTAGCCAACGATACTGACCCCGATACGGGAGATGTCTTGACAATTACTCAAGTTAATGGTATTGGTGTAACCGGAGGAACACCAATTACCCTAGCGTCGGGTGCCTTATTGACTCTCAACGCTAATAATACATTCGACTACAATCCTAACGGTCAGTTTGAATCTCTGGGAACGGGGCAGACGGCAGGTGATAGCTTCAACTACACCATCAGCGATGGCAGTCTCACCAGCACAGCTACCGTTAACCTGACCATCAACGGTGTTAACGATGCGCCTGTCGCCGTTAATGATAGCCAAACCACTAATGAAGATACGCCTGTCAGTGGCAACGTCTTAGCTAACGATAGCGACATTGATACCAACGACATCTTGACCGTATCGGCAGTTAATGGTGTCGCTAGCAGTGTCGGCAACTCAATTACTCTGGCTTCCGGTGCTTTGTTGACTCTCAACGCCAATGGCACGTTCAGCTACAACCCCAACAACAAATTTGAGTCTCTCAATAATGGGCAAACAGCCACTGATAGCTTTAGCTACACCGTTGCTGATGGCAAAGGCGGCACGAGTACAGCCACCGCCGCCATTACTATCAATGGTGTAACAGATGTACCTGTAACATCCACCATCGTTGCGGAAAATCTTACTGATATCACAGGCTATCGGGTTGAAAATGTTAGTGTCGCTGAAGGTGGCAAGGTGCTAAGTCTAGTGAACGGGCCAAGTAATACCGAAGTTGGTACTGTTAGCTTCACCTTTAACGGGCCTTCCGGTCTCTATGATGTGATTATCGGCACTTTTGATGAAAACGATGGTCAATCTACCTTTAACCTGACCCGACAAGGCAATCTTCTTGGCTCAATCGTCCTCAATCAAGACCTTAACGATAGTGTTCCCAGTACCACCACGAAAGTGGAACGACTCTTGGGTGCCGATCTAACTATTAGCACGGGCGATACTTTTACGATCACCGGCTTCGAGGATCAAACCGAACCAGCTCGTTTGGATTTCATTCGATTTATCCCAGTCAACTCAATAACTCCTACGCCTGGTAGCAATGGTGCCGATAACCTGATTGGCAGTACGGGTAACGATACCCTTAACGGCGGTAATGGCAACGATAACATCTACGGTGGCGCGGGTAACGATACTATCGCTGGTGGTACTGGTAACGATACCCTCTACGGTGGTACTGGTAACGATAGTATTGACGGCGGTACTGGTGACGACCTTTTGTATGGGGATGGCTTCTTAAATGGCGGTATTGGCAACGATAGTTTACTCGGTGGCAACGGCAACGATACCCTCTATGGTGGCACGGGCAGCGATACCCTCAAGGGCGACAATGGCAACGATGTTCTCTATGGTGGTGTTGGCAGCGATATCCTCACAGGTGGCAATGGTAACGATATCTTTGCTTTTGCGGCTGGTGAAGGTACTGACACCATTACTGATTTCGCTAAGGGTAGCGATCTGATTGGATTGTATGGTGGTTTGAGCTTTGGACAACTGAGTTTCTCTGGTAACAATATCAAAGTCACTTCCACTAATGAAATTTTGGCAACGCTGACTGGTATTAATACTACGACGCTAACTGCCGCTAATTTCGTCACGCTTTAATCATCTCGATTCATGCAACGCCTACTTTAGGTAATTTCTGACAAAGAATATACCCAGGTTGACGAGTTTCGACTTCGCTCAACTCTCGATCCATTAGTTGGTTGAGCGTACCCCTTTAGGGAAGCAAGCTACGCGTAGCGTCTTGCAGAGAAGTCGAAACCAACAGCGACGGTAGATTTATTAACGGAAATCACCTTAGTTGCATAAACAAGCAACATTGATGCATCGAGTTGCACCTTTGTTGCATCGAGTTGCACCTTTGTTGCATTGACTCGCACCTTTGTTGCATTGGCTTGCACCTTTGTTGTATCGACTTGCACCTTTGTTGTCTTCAAGAGCAATTTGATTGCATCGGCTTGCACCTTTGTGGCATTGAAATTGCACAAATTCACTTAGCTCAATCTTTAAATACTAGTGCTAATCATTACTTACCGAAAACAGCATAAGTATTAATTATATAGGACAAAGATCCTAGTCAAAACTTGGATCTTTGTACGATGCGCTCATTGAGGCGATCGCTATATAATCCATTTCGCTACAGCAAAATTTAGGCAATTGCCTAACTCAACTGATGAGGCGATGAATCTTCCGCCTTTTCTCCCAAGTTGCACTTTAGTTGCATTGACTTAGAAAAGTTAAGTTAACAAACATTAACAAGCACAAAACCATGAATAAATTCTTTTCGGCTTTAACCCTAACAACAGCTACAACTTTAGCTATTGGACTCACTGGAGTAGCAATCGGTAATCACCTTGTTTTAGGACAGACATCTATTGACTTAGCCAAGTTGCGTACCGATGCTGTATCTGCACACAACACTTATCGAACCAAGCATAAGAGTCCTAACGTGACCATTGATGATACTCTCAACCAAAGCGCACAAGCTTGGGCACAAACCATAGCAGCTAAAGGTGACTTAGAACACAGTACCAATCTAAACAATACAGGAGAGAACATATACTGGGGTGGAGAGTCAACAAACTTAGGTAGCGCAGCAGTCCAAGACTGGTACAGTGAAATTAAAGACTATGACTACAACAACCCTGTATTTTCTAGCGCAACCGGGCATTTTACTCAGGTAGTCTGGAAAGGCAGTACCAAAGTAGGTTGCGGTGCTGCACCTGGTCCTGCAACAATTGAGGGTACTAAGTACGATGGCTTCTATGTAGTTTGCCAGTATTCTCCCGCAGGAAATGTGAAAGGGCAGTTTGCTGATAATGTACTAAAACCGTAGTAGTTGATTACCAACCGCTAGGTTAAGCGTAAAAGGCGATCGCTACATCATCGATTTTGCCACAGCAAAAGTTTAACACTGCCAACAACTATAAGTATCAATTATATAAGACAGAGATCCTAGTTTGGACTAGGATCTTTGTTCTATGCGATCGTTGAGGCGTAGACGCGCTGCTTCGGCTTGTCGTAAGACATCGCTCTATAATCCACTTCACCACAGCAAATTTAACAAAAAACGACGAAGGTAATAGCTATAACAACATTTGATGTATTGGCTTGCACCTTAGACCTCTTGGCATTTGTGCTTTTTGCAAGAGGGGGAAAAGGTTTTGGTTAAAGGGGAAGGGGACAATACAGAACCTTTTCCCCTTCCCCTTTACCCTTTTCCCGACAAATGCCAAGAAGTCTCTTGATTGCATCAAAGAGCAACTTCGTTGCATCGGCTTGCACCTTTGTTACAAGCTCATGACACAATGCGATCGCCCAAGCTAACAGCACCACCGACAAAGACATAATGACCTTTAGCGTTTCCAGCAATCAACAAGAGCCAACTGATGACAGCCTAGCTCGAACAGCGCCAGAAGCAACCAGTCGCCCAGAGTTAGAAATAACTAGCTCTCGCCAGTTTACTAGCTGGCTACTTGAACAGAATCTCAGTCTGGCCATCAGCACCTATCAAGCTGGCAAGCTGTTTTTCATCGGCTTGCAACCATCGGGGAAACTATCAGTTTTCGAACGCACCTTCGAGCGGTGCATGGGATTATGGGCAGAAGGCAACAGCCTGTACATGAGTTCGCTCTATCAACTGTGGCGGTTTGAAAATGCCCTAGAGCCTGGTAAAAATCACAATGGCTATGACGTATTGTACGTACCGCAAGTCGGGTATGTCACCGGAGACTTGGACGTGCATGATGTGGCTTATTCGGGAGAACAAATCGTCTTCGTCAACACACTATTTAGCTGTCTAGCCACAGTCAGCAATAGCCATAGTTTCGTCCCGCTATGGCAGCCGCCATTTATTTCCAAACTAGCAGCAGAAGACAGATGTCACCTCAACGGTTTGGCAATGGTCAACGGACAGCCGCGCTACGTCAGTGCCACCAGCATGAGTGATGTCGCCGATGGATGGCGCGACCACCGAGCCAACGGCGGTTGCGTCATCGATATAACCAGCGATCGAGTAATTGTCAGTGGTCTATCGATGCCCCATTCACCGCGATGGTACAGAGAGAAGCTGTGGTTACTCAATTCGGGAACCGGAGAATTCGGCTATGTTGACCTGGAAAGGGGAGCATTTGAGCCAGTCGCTTTCTGTCCGGGTTACTTACGCGGCTTAACCTTTGCTGGGGAGTTTGCCATTGTCGGGCTATCTCTACCCAGGCATAACAAGACATTTTCGGGTTTGGCTTTAGATGAGAACTTGCGGGTTAAAAATGCCGTACCCCGTTGTGGATTGCTGGTGATTAATTTAACCACAGGGGATATCGTCCACAGCTTGAGGATAGAGGGCGTAGTCACCGAATTGTATGACGTGGTGGCCTTGCCAGGGGTACGGCGACCGATGGCAATCGGTTTCAAAAGTGATGAAATTCGCCGCCTAATTACCCTGGGCTAATTTCTCAAGGTTTTCCATCGCTAAAAACAACCAATCTAGGAGAAAATCATGCCTAATTCATCATTCAACCTCTCAGACCTCAATGGCAGCAACGGCTTCGTCATCAATGGCATCGATGCAGGAGACTTCTCAGGCTTCTCGGTGAGCAATGCGGGAGACATCAACGGCGATGCATCGATGACTTAATTATCGGGGCATCCGGTGCCGACCCCAACGGCAACAGTGATGCTGGGGAAAGACGCGATTCATCGCGTCTCTACAAATGGTCTATTTATCGCATTCTTTTTTCAAATTGGTATTACAATGCGATTGTTTCAACTTACAAAAATTAATCCACTCTATAAAGTTGTGCGATCAAATCTACAATTAAGTCAAGCTAGTTTTAGCACCATGCCACCCATGCAAAATTGGCATAGTAAACAATCCCCACGCCAAACCTGTAATTAACCCAAAAGGCGTAACCAAATAGTTATTAAAACTCCACAAACCAAAAACCTGTGCTGCTAATTCCAAAGGATAAGCCATCATTAGCACACTTGCGATCGCCACACCACTCCAGCCATATTGATTTAACCAGTAAAATCCTTTACCACCAGTTACGCCATATAGCAGACGAGTAATTAGCAAACCCGTGACAGTACCATAGCAGCGCATACACACAGCCATAATAAACGGTGGTGCTAAATCTAACCCCATATCTGGTTGCGGACAGACATGATTACCCATGAAATAAATGATGTCCGCAATTCCAGGAAGCAAAGACACTCCAGACGCAGCCAAAAAGGGAGCAATCGGCGGGCCAAAAACCATCCCTACCAACAAGAAATCAGCTATAAAACTTACCCAATTAACCTGCAACTCTTCACTAAAAGCTATTCTTGTCATCTCCCTTTCTCTGCGCCCTCTGCGCCTCTGCGGTTTATTTTCTTAACGTACCTTATTTACATAAGGACTTGTTAACTTATCCAACTGCTGAATCAACAGACTCAAGAATAATCCTACATCTGTCACCACACCCACTGATTCTACAGAACCGCGATCGCTTAACTTAGTCACTACAGCTGGATTAATATCGACGCATACCATTTTCACTCCTGCCGGAGTCATATTACCCACGCCAATGGAGTGCAGCATCGATGACAGCATTAAAATCATCTCTGCACCTTCTAGGTGTTTGGCATATTGCTCCTGTGCTTGAATCAAATCCATTACGGTATCAGGCAAAGGCCCGTCATCCCGAATCGAACCCGCAAGTACAAAAGGTACATGATTGTGGACGCACTCATACATGACGCCACTTTTAATTGCTCCCGCCTCCACAGCTTTGGGAATGCTGCCATAACGACGGATACTATTAATTACCTTGAGGTGATGGCGGTGTCCTCCATGTACGGCGACACCCCGCTTCATGTCTACACCCAAGGAAGTGCCCATGATATTTTGCTCGATGTCGTGAACTGCGATCGCATTACCACCCAGTAATGCCTGTACATATCCTTCTCGAATCAGTTGCGCCAGGTGTTCGCCGCCACCAGTGTGAATTACCACAGGTCCAGCCGTGACAACTACTTTACCACCAGCATCGCGGATTTTACGCAATTCCCAAGCCACTTGCTCAACGACTAATTCCACGCGCCGTTCGCTGGAAACTCCCGCCGACATAAAGCTGAATTCTTGAGTGCTGCGGAGTTCCCGCGATTCAGTTTTGCGGATGGTGCGGATACCTAAAACATCTACAATTACCTGTTCGCCAACTTTTAGATCGCGAAGTATTTTACACCGAGCTACAAAGCCATTGGCAGTTTGGGTAATGGCGATCGCACCATCCATCCGTTGATTTTCTACCTTCACCCACTGACCATTAATCCGCACTTCTGTGGGATAAATTGTACTGACGTAGAAATCATCAGGCGCAACGCCATCTTGAATTACCGGCTCTAGTTTGGCATCTCGCTCATCATGGGGTAAATCTACAGCACCCAAATCAATCAATCGAGAGATGATTTCTTCCATCACCTCATGGGATGGTGCTGATACTCTCACCTCGGCGGCTGAAGTACTTTGCCGTTGTTCTCCCAAATTGAAATTCAGGACTTTGAAACTTCCTCCGGCATCTATAATCAAATCCAAAGCGCGGTTAATTAAGCCAGCATCTAACAAATGTCCTTCCATGCGAATGACGCGGCTTTCTACCGAGACATTGGCATGAAGTTCATCTCTAACTGGTTCAGTCACCCGCAGAGTTAAGCATTTAGCTGCGCCACCGGCTTTGAGAAATTCCGTAAGTGGTGTTTCCAGCACTTGGAAACCTGCATCCTGAAGGCGAGTTTTCAAAGCATCACTCGTCTTGTTCATGATGACGATGCTATCCACATTCACCGCATTACAAGCGAAGTTGACTGCATCAGCTTCTTCAATTGCGATGCGCTTTTCTGGTGCGACTCGCATTTCAATTAAGCGGTTGGAGTAAGAATCAAAAGCACCGGGATAGTATAGCAAATAGCCATTTGCTAAAGGACAAAAACAGGTATCTAGGTGATAGAAACGTTCGTCTATTAATCGTAGGGATAGCACCTCAATATCCAGCCATTTAGCTAGATAAGGGTGAGAATCTAATTCCGAGCGGAAACCGTATCCCGCCCATAACCAGCGTCCTTCCCGATCTAGCAGTGCGTCTCCTGCTCCCTCAAAGGGCAAATCTTTGGGAAGTTCATTGACTGTATAACCATTTGCCTCAAACCATTGTTTGAAGAAAGGCTCCTCTCCCTGACGTTCTTTGTGCAAAAAGCGACTGAGGACGACATTATCGCCCAGAACCAAACCAGCATTGGCAGTAAAAACCAAATCAGGCCAGCCTTTTTCAGGTGGTACTAAATCGACAATGGCATGTTGTTTGAGGATTTGATGTAGTCCCTGCCACTGTTCCGCGGCGCGATCGCGCGATGACTTGTGAATATTCCCTTCCATCCAAGGATTAATCACATAGTCCACATCGTAGTGGTCAGGAGGGCACATTAAAAAGCGAATCCGGGAAGTCATAAAAATCTTACAAGCGTTTTATATGCTACAAGCTTACTTTGAATACAGATTTTCGTTATGCTACAGGTAAAATCTGCTACTAAAGCTTCTATCTTTTGATAGACTTTACAAAGCCTTCGTTATCAATTCTATTACTGGAACATAGTAATAATACCAATTCAAAATTAAAAAAGCCTGATTTAATTTGGGTTTCCAGGAAAGTAGGGCAGGTGAAAACACCGTTAAAAGCAGTCAATGGTAAATATTGGTAGCGATCGCTCAATACGCTTGGGTTAACGCCAAAAACCTTAAGTGTAGGTTGGATTGAGGAACAAAACCTAACAAAGCAATTGCTCCCCGCCCCCTGCCTACACCGCGATAGGATATTTTTTTAGTTGGAAGTCCCTTAGGCGATCGCTCTCTTCCTCTTCCTTATTTTTTATAGGGCAAGGGGTGAGGGAGACAAGTTTTCCTCTTATCCCCTTCGATTCTCCCCAGTCCCCAGCGATGCACTGAGCTTGTCGAAGTGTCCCCAGCGATGCACTGAGCTTGTCGAAGTGTCCCCAGCGATGCACTGAGCTTGTCGAAGTGTCCCCAGTTCAAGCAGTCAGTATATAAGGCGATTCGATCGCTGCTACACGACCAGCATCTACCAAAGTTTGATAAACTATCGCTGCTACTTCACCGCGTGTAGCATCGCGGGTAGGATTGAGTTGTTTCAGGTTTGGGTAATTGACAATAATTTCCTTGTTTATAGCTTTTGCGACCTCATCTTTAGCATATTCAGGAATCTTGGCTTGGTCATCGAAAACTTTGAGAGTTGCCGTACTATCACTAGATAACCCCAGTCCATTCACTAGGGAGACAATCACTTGCACGCGCTGGATATTTTTGTTGGGGCCAAAGGTATTGTCGGGAAAACCAGAGAGAAATAAACCTCGATATGCTTGCTGAATTACCTTGGATGCCCAGAAGTCATCTGGTACATCTTTGAATTTGATTGCAGAGCGATTTGGCGATGGGTTGAAAGCTTTTACTAGTAATGCCGCATATTGTGCGCGTGTCATCGTCGCATCGGGTTTGAATGTGCGATCGGGGAAACCGTTAATTATCCCCAATTTCACTAATTCCCGAATAAACCCACCAGCCCAATGATTCGTAATATCGGTTAATTCTATAGTAGGTGTTGGTGTCGTAGGTGTTGGTGTCGTAGGTGTTGGAGTTGTAGGTGTTGGTGTTGTAGGTGTTGGTGTTGTAGGAGTTGGTGTCGTAGGAGTTGGTGTTGTCGGTGTTGGTGTTGTCGGTGTTGGTGTTGTCGGTGTTGGTGTTGTCGGTGTTGGAACCGAACTATCTGCAAATTCTATGTTTCCGGTGACTTTAGACGCATCTATTTTATTTCCTAGAGAAACCAGCTTGTTGGAACTGGCATTTTGCAAATCAAATTTACCGTTATTGCGTAGAGTATTGCCCCCTGGATTATTGTTACTACCGATATCCGGTAGAGCAGTTCCAATAACTGTGATACCATCTTCAGCGTTATTTTCACTGACATTATTACGTAATACGGGACGAGCGCTACCAGAGATGATGATTCCAGAACGGTTTTCATAGATTCTGTTATCTCGAAGGATGGGTGATGCAGTATCACTAATGGCAATGCCAAAACCTGTTTTAAAGTAGGTGTTATTTTCAATTTGACCTTTAGAATTTTTAGCGATCGCAATTCCATTAGCTGCATTCTCACTGAACACATTACCTAGAATCACTGGGTTAGCATCGCCTGTAGCAAATACTCCCTCCCGCTTATTATTGATAAAGGTGCTATTAGCAACAGTAGGGGCAGTTGATTCAATCCAAACACCACTACCACGGCTAGCCAGATTTGTTACAGTTACTCCCCGCAATTCCGCTTTATCCAGCAACACAAATGTGACATTCTGAGCAGCAAAAGTACGGCTAAGGTAACTACCACTCCCTTCAATCAAAATACCATTGCCTTTGTTGGTTTCATTACCCACCACTGTCACACCAGATGGAACAGTTAACGGAAAGACTTCACCGCTAGCAGCATTGTAATTACCATCTGCCAGTTGAATCTTGGTATCAACAGTAGCTACCTTGAGGGCTTGCGTAATAGTTTTGAAGGGCGCTTGTTGAGTACCTGGATTGGTATTGCTGCCTGATACTGGATTTACGTAAAAAGTTTGAGCCATATTTATACTTTAATAAAATACATAGCTATCCTAGCGCTAACCATCAAGGTGGGTAGCGTTTGATGCATTAAGTAACTTAAAGTACTTCTCTCTGCAAAGTTAAATAATTATGCAAATGCTTTTGGGTTTCACTAGTACTCGACTAGCCCAAAATTGCTAATTTCAGCAAGTTATCTTAGCAAAATGTTAGAAGCAGCGATCGCACTTGCTTCTTGTTAACGTGCGGCTGCAATTTGCATAATGATACTGGGAGTAGGGTTAAGAGAAGACGCAAAGCCTTGCTTGCTTTGTTATTGATTTACAATATGCAGGGCATTTAGTAAAAATAGCTCCTCACGAAAAATTTACAAATGATACGTTGAATAGCAGAAAAATATGACTAAGCTCATCTTAATTACAGGCATAAGCAAAGGTCTAGGTTATGCGATGACCGAGCGTTTTATTCAAGAGGGACATACTGTTATTGGTTGCGCTCGTTCATCAGATGCTATCCAGAAAATAAGCCAGAAGTTTAGCACGCCTAACGATTTCACATCTGTAGACGTGGCAAATGAACAGCTTGTAGAAAAATGGGCAGAACGTATACTTCACAAATATGAACCGCCAGATATAGTGATTAATAATGCGGCAATTATTAATTACCCAGCACCTTTGTGGGAAATACCATCCGAAGAATTTTCTGATCTCATAGATATCAATATCAAAGGAGTAGTGAATATAATTCGCCATTTCGTACCAGCAATGGTAAAAAACAAACGGGGTATTATTGTTAACTTTAGTTCTGGCTGGGGACGTTCGACTTCAGCCCAAGTCGCACCATATTGTGCTTCCAAGTGGGCAATAGAAGGATTAACTCGTTCTTTGGCACAAGAATTGCCGACTGGTATGGCAGCTATACCCCTCAATCCAGGGATTATTCATACAGATATGCTCTCTATTAGCTTTGGAGAAGAAGCTGCTAATTATACACCCGTGTCAGATTGGGTATTGAAAGCTGTGCCATTTATTCTCAAGTTGAAACCCAAAGATAACGGGATTCCCTTGACTGTACATTAGACTTCTTGGCAAAAGTGCTTTTTGCAAGAGAGGGGAAAAGGGTAAAGGTTATGGTTCGGCAAGCTCACCAACCAGGGGAAAGGGAAAATAACAAACCTTTCTCCCTTTCCCGACTTTTGCCAAGAAGTCTATTAACGTGAGTTCCACAAGTCTATTTGACCTCTCCCCCAGCCCCTCTCCGTGTCGGCTATGCTGTAACACAAGTCTCTTAATCTGCACCTTCGTTGCATCGCCCTGCACCTTCGTTGCATCGACCTGCACCTTCATTGCATCGCCCTGCACCTTCATTGCATCGCTCTGCACCTTTGTTGTATCGACCTACAAAAATTAATCCATCCTACGTTAGACAGCAACTTTAAAAAACTTGTGTGTACACTGTAGCTCCGTATCGGAGAGGGGAGCAAAAAGCTGAATTTTTCCTTGCTCCTCTCTTTCCGTTTCGGAGAAGTTCGTCGAACTCATGCTACATTAACCACAGTAAAGGCTGTTGGCAAATCTTGTGTGGTTGCAGCAGGCTAACTTTTACAAACAGGCAGCTTCGTTGGATGGTATTGTTCTGTCTGCCTAGCGATCGAGGAACAGGCTCTTGGGCAGGGAGAGGGGGAAGCAGGGAGAAGAGTTTCCCCTCTGCCTCTGCATCTTCCTTCTCTTTTAATAAGGCCACTTCCAATCGCGAATTTCCGGCATATCGTCGCCGTACTTCTCAATGTAATGTTTGTGTTCGATCAGCTTATCTTGCAGATGCTGCTTGACATAAGCTGCCTTATATCCTAGTTTTGGTACGCGCTCAATTACGTCCATCACTAAATGGAAGCGATCGAGTTCGTTAAGAACAACCATATCAAAGGGGGTGGTAGTAGTTCCCTCTTCTTTGTAGCCACGCACATGTAGCTGCTCGTGGTTTGTGTGGCGATAGGTTAAGCGATGAATCAACCAGGGATAGCCATGAAAGGCAAAGATAATATGTTTATCGGTGGTGAAAATCGTGTCAAAGTCTTTTGCACTCAAACCGTGGGGATGTTCGCTTTTTGGCTGTAGTGTCATTAAATCGACTACGTTCACCACCCGCACCTTTAAATCTGGGAAGTGCTGGCGCAGAATATCCACAGCCGCCAAGGTTTCTAAGGTAGGAATATCCCCAGCACAAGCCATTACTACATCTGGATCGCCGTCTTTGTCGTTACTTGCCCATTCCCAAATACCGATGCCTTTGGTGCAGTGCTTGATGGCAGCATCCATATTTAGGTATTGCAATGCTGGCTGCTTTCCAGCAACGATGACGTTGACATAGTTGCGGCTTCTTAAACAATGGTCAGTTACCGATAGCAGAGTGTTGGCATCGGGCGGCAAATACACGCGAACAATCTCTGCTTTCTTATTAACTACATGGTCGATAAAACCGGGGTCTTGGTGGGAAAAGCCGTTATGGTCTTGTCTCCAAACGTGGGAGGTGAGTAGATAATTGAGGGAAGCAATTGGTTTACGCCAGGGAATATCTCTGGTAGTTTTCAACCATTTGGCGTGTTGGTTGAACATCGAGTCAATGATGTGGATGAACGCCTCATAGCAAGAGAAAAAGCCGTGGCGTCCGGTGAGGAGGTAGCCTTCTAACCATCCTTGACAATTAGTTTCGCTGAGAATTTCCATCACCCGACCGTCGGGGGAAAGGTGGTCATCTTCCGGGAGGATCTGGGCTACCCAATCCCGGTCTGTGGCTTCTAGCACAGCGCCTAAGCGATTTGATACCGTTTCGTCGGGGCCGACGATGCGGAAGTTGCGGCTTTCTTGGTTAAGTTGCATGATATCCCGCAGAAAAGTTCCGGCAACTTGGGTAGCTTCAGCGATCGCTTGCCCTGGTTTGAGAACATCTACGGCATACTTTTGAAAGTCGGGCATCTTCAGGTCGCAAAGCAAAAGACCGCCGTTAGCGTGGGGATTGTCACCCATGCGTCGATGACCTTTGGGAGCCAGTTCTGCTAGTTCTGGGATTAGTGTGCCGTTAGCATCGAAGAGTTCTTCTGGTTTGTAACTCTTCATCCAATCTTCTAGGAGTTTTAGATGTTCTGGTTGTTTGGCGATGTTGCCAAAGGGAACTTGATGCGATCGCCAAAAACCTTCTGTTTTTTTGCCATCGACTTCCTTGGGCCCTGTCCAACCTTTGGGGGTTCTCAAGATAATCATCGGCCACTGGGGACGTTCAGTGAAACCATGTACGCGGGCTTCTCTTTGGATACTTTGAATTTCGGCGATCGCTATATCTAGAGTCGCCGCCATCTGCTGGTGGACATCTGCGGGATCATCACCTTCGACAAAGTAGGGCTTGTAGCCATAGCCTACAAATAAGCTTTCTAATTCCTCACGGCTGATCCGTGCGAGTACTGTTGGATTAGCAATTTTATATCCATTCAGGTGCAAGATTGGAAGTACAGCCCCATCATGTACGGGGTTAAGAAACTTGTTGGAATGCCAGCTAGTCGCTAAAGCACCTGTTTCCGCTTCGCCATCTCCGACAACAGCAGCAACAATTAAGTCAGGGTTATCAAAGGCAGCACCGAAAGCGTGGACGAGGGCATAACCTAGTTCTCCGCCTTCGTGAATTGAACCAGGGGTTTCTGGTGCAACGTGGCTAGGAATACCGCCAGGGAAAGAGAATTGTTTGAAGAGTTTCTGGATTCCTTCAGCATCCTGGGAGATGTTGTGGTAGTACTTAGTGTAAGTGCCTTCCAAATAAGTGTTGGCTACCAGTCCAGGGCCTCCATGACCAGGGCCAGCAATATAGATCGTGTTGAGGTCATATTTTTTGATGACCCGATTCAGGTGAGCATAGATCAAGTTCAACCCTGGCGTTGTTCCCCAGTGCCCTAATAGCCTGGGTTTGACGTGTTCCAGCTTTAGCGGTTCTTTTAGTAGCGGATTGTCCAGTAGATATATTTGCCCAACCGAAAGATAGTTCGCTGCACGCCAGTAGGCGTTTATCTTCTGTAATTCTTCATCTGTTAAAGGCTTTGTTTGTGGAGGACTGGCTAATGTCATTTCGACACTCCATTACAAAAGGATTTTGACGGATTCACCAGTATGTAATCTTACTTATTTTCAAGATGATGGCCATCTACCCTCAATAAATTTTTCCAGCCTTTGTGACTAAATTATTTGGCTTTGGGCAAAGGATAGAGAGCAGCAATGTCTATGCTAAGCTACACCGACGCTATTGATTAATGCTATCAATCGGCATTTTCTTCATCTAGAGCTTTCTGTACAAATTTTTGTAAGTTATTATGACTTACGCACTATTAACCATAATGTGGATCATTGATATTTGGTCGTTTCAGGCGCTTCGCATAACCCTGATTTACTCGCATATTTGCGTAGGTGTAGCCCGTCGTAGATATCGCTAGGTGCTAAACATGGCTGAAATATCTAAATTACGTATAGTACTGATGTACGATGTGTAAGTGCTAATTATGTAAAAACCTCAAAGACATAATGAACTAGATTGTGTAAAACTGAACAATTGTTTTTGAAATTTTGGAGTATAGGGATGTCAAGCGATCGCCTGGGTGACGTTGAGGAAATTTTGACCCGTTATCGTAAACAACTGTCAGGTAAAGAATTGACGTTGACAACGACTCCCGATGAAGACAAGGAGCGAATTAAGTTGCAGATCACCGACTTGAAAAAATTGATGCAGCCGTATGAGCAAGAGTACTGGGAGATTCTCTCAGAGCAGTCAGAAACTATCGAAATTTCAGAACAAGAGGCGCAGGTTGTAGTTGCACAAATTGTGAACCAAGTTCGTAAAATTGAGGTAAATGAGCTTACCTATCCTGATGAAGCCCTTATGCTCTTAAAAGAAATTCGAGATAAACTAAATCAGCCAGATAAATCAGCAGCAGCAAAGCTCAAAGGAGTAATTTCTTCAATTCCGCCTTTTGTGGGAATTTCTTACGAAGCGGAGCTAGATACAGAAAACTTCTTACGTAAGCATTTTCCAACTTTTATTAGCTTGATTAACAGAACAATTAAAAAAAAACAGATTCCTTAACTTCTAGTGAATATCACTTCAGTAATTTAAGTACTCCTTCTAGTTCCAATATAGAAGTAACAAACGAATTTAGAGAGTTTCTTGAGAATACTGGAATAAAGTTTGCACATCGAAGTCGTGAATGTGTTTCTCTGAATGATTTATTTGTCTTCCCTAACCTAAAAGTCATAAATAAATCGTTAGAAGAATTTCCCTCGAATATTTCAGGCGAAAAACTATTAAAATATGATAAGCGTATCCTTATTTTAGGAGATGAGCAATCAGGCAAAACTACTCTTGCAAAAAAAATATTTCTAGATGCTCTTTCCTCTGGATTTTTACCTTTACTTATTGAGGGGGCAAACATCAAAAATTCTAATATCGAGGAACAAATTCCGAAGCTAGTTGCAGCTACATATCAATCGCTGTTTGCAGAAGAATTTCTTCAAAGACTTAATCTTGTTTGTATTGTAGATGATATATCTGCAAGCACTATTAATAAGAAGGCACAAAATAAATTTATAGCAAATCTTAATTCGATTTTTTCTCATACTATTCTGCTTGCAGAGGAATCATTTAAATTTATCATACCTGATTTTCCTGATCTTGATGATTATAAAAAGTTAGAAATTCTCCCTTTCGGTAATGTCCATCGTGGTGAACTAATTGGGAAATGGGTAGCATTAGAGTTAACTGAAGAAGCAGACGAACAGCAGGTTTGGGCAAAAACAGATGAATTGCGTCTTCATGTAGAATCGCTTGTACGCAAAAATGTAGTTCCAGCAAAACCATTCCACATCTTGATGCTTCTTCAGTCTTTCGAGCTAATCACTACACAGAGACTTGAACTCACTGCTTACGGACACTGTTATCAGTATTTGATCTACCAAGCTTTAGACCGTGTTCATGTAAAACCAACCGAGATTGATACATACCTCAATGTTTTATCAGAACTTGGGGGAGAAATTTTAAAATCTCCTTCCGAAAGCCTTGATAAATCTGGCTTAAATGTATTTTTTAAAAAGTACTCAGAGAATTTTCTTACAGTTGATCAAGAAAAAGTGATTAAAGATTTGGTCAATTCATTTATTTTGCAAGAATCAGAGGCTGATCTAAAGTTTCGTTACCGATATCTATTTTACTTCTTTGCAGCAAAAAAATTGGCAGACTCTCTTCATCGAGGCGAAGAAGCTAAAAAGAGAATAAAACATCTAGTAAATACGATTCATCTTGAGAAGGCATCGAACATAGTTCTGTTTCTTACGCACCATTCCAAAGATCCGTGGATTCTTGATGAGATTCTACTTTCTGTTATGGATATTTTTTCTGATGAAAAAGAAGTAACACTAGAAGCAAGTTCTTTATCTTTTCTTCAAGATTTTGTTCAAGAAATACCTGACCTTGTTTTAGAGAATCGTGACGCCAGACAAGAACGATTAGAAGATGATAGACAAAAAGATTTTATTGATCAACATGAAGATCAGAATAACCCTGTATATGACGACAAAGACGTAGAAGAATTCATGGTAAAAGTGAACAAAGTATTTAGAGCAATTGAAGTCTGTGGACAGATTTTAAGAAATAGACTTGGCTCTCTAGAGCGAAACTCTCTAGAGTTTATCTATGAAGAATCACTTTTGGTTTCACTAAGATTTCTTAACGTTTTTCTAAAATTTTCGGAATTCGTGCGAGAAGAGTCAATCAGGAAAATTCCAAAAATATTAGAACAAAAACCAAATCTTGACGACTCAAAAATTATTCAGGAAGTCAAGTCTTTTTATTTAGGGATTAATTATAACGTTATTTTGGGAATGCTTTACAAAATTGGGTTTTCTTTAGGTTCTGCCAAAGGTCGTGACATCTATACTAAAGTAACCGAAAGCAACTATAAGCCTTCATTCTGCTTGATTCAAGAAATCATTGAATTACAGTTTGAAAAAAAATTAGATACTCATAAGATTGATAAATTGCACTCTGAATTCTCCAAAAATCCTGTTTGTGATCGTTTATTGAAACAGATTATTTTGCGCCACTGTTATATGCACGATATAGGATATAGGGATCGTCAAAAACTAGCAACCAAGCTTAATATTTCAATGCACGATCAGCGTTCAATTTTGCTCGCATCAAAAATAACTCAAGATTAGTTTGTTATTCACACAAAAATAAAATGCTGTGAAGCTATGGTCAAGCAATAACAACAATTTAATAACAATGAATAACCTAATTATTAATTTCCAATAACCCAGGTGGTGGGGTAATTTCAATGCGATGAGATTTCAAGTCTACCACTGGTGCGATCGCTTCCACAAATGGAATCAAAACAGTCTTTTGTTTTTTGTCACTTGTACTGAGCGACTTGCCTTGAGCGAAGTCGAAAGGAGCCGAAGTATTTGTCATTTGTCCTTTGTCGGTGGTAAAAGATGGATGTAATTTTACCTCTAACAAATCATTGCCAGCCGGGATGATGTCTACCACCGTACCCACGAGTTCGCCAGATGCTTGCATGAAGACTTCCAAGCCAATCAAATCGAGGACATGATATTCATCTTCGCCTAATTGGGGGCGATCGCTTGCTGGCACCATTAACGTACAACCGCGCAACGTCTCTGCTTGATTGCAATTTTCCACGCCAGCTAATTTGATTACATACAAGTTTTTGTTACTGATGTAACGTCCTGCTAATAATTCGATTGGCTGCGGTTCTGTGTCACCTGAACACAACAACCAACGTTTTCCCGGCACTTCAAATCTTTCGGGAAAGTCTGATACAGGATAAACCCGTAATTCTCCAGATAATCCTTGAGGAGCAACAATCTTACCAATTTCTAGCCAATCGTCGAGATTGGGGGTTGGGGATTGGGTAGTGGGAACTACGGGCTGGGGATTAGGGGCTGGAGTCTTGCCCCTCTGCCTCTGTGCCTCTCTGCCTCCGATCTCTTTATTAGCTTCTTCGTGTTTCATTTCCATTTTTCCTACTAGTACAACACGGCGGAAATAAACCACCCCTGACGCTCGTTCGCGCAGCGTGCCGTAGGCAAGACTCGCTAACGGGTTCGGCAGTTCCTCATGGGGGGAACCCCCATCGCCCTTGGCATCTCCCCTTCTCCCAAAGCTACGGTGTACACACATCTTTCTAGAAAACCAAAATCATCGTAGATCCCCCTAAATCCCCCTTTTTAAGGGGGACT
>NZ_JAVRBY020000092.1:0-19953 GCF_034531035.1 Nostoc sp. DedQUE02
ATACCTGCAAACCCATTCCCCAGACCACAAAGAAAATGAAAAATGCTTATCCGAACCGTATTGAAAGGCGAGGGAGGCTGGGAGGGAGAGGTCTGTCGAATTCACCTTAATTTATAACTATGTTTCAAGTGGGATTAAACCCCACTTGAAACATAGAATTAAACTCTTGAAAATTACGAACTTGTACTGCCCTTCGACTTCGCTCACGAACCGCGTAGCCGAAGTATTACGAATTACGAATTATAACTTTACCGAAGTGAGCGGCACTTTTGAGATAATGATAAGCCTCTCGTGCTTCAGTGAAGGGAAAAACTCGATCAATAATCGGTTTGATTTGATGCTGTTGCAGCGCCTGATTCATCGCTTCAAACATTTCCCGACTGCCAACATAAATTCCCTGAACTGTTAAACTCTTAAAAAGTATTGGCATGGGGTCAATCTCATTTCCTCTGCCTGACAATACGCCAATCAAGCTAATACGTCCTCCAATGCGGACTGCTTGTAACGATTTTGGCAGAGTACCTGCACCGCCTACCTCAACTACATGATCTACACCCGTGCGATTGGTTAATTGATAAACTTGCTTTTCCCAATCTGGTGTTGTTTTGTAGTTAATTGTCTCGTCAGCACCAAGCTGTTTCGCTCGTGCCAACTTCTCATCACTGCTGGAAGTAATAATTACTCTCGCACCATGTATCTTGGCAAACTGGAGAGCAAAAATTGAAACTCCTCCAGTACCGAGTAATAAAACACTATCACCTGCGCCAATATTGCCTTTTGTCACCAGCCCATGCCAAGCTGTGACTGCTGCACAAGGTAAAGTTGCACCTTCAATATAAGATAAGTGGTCAGGTAATATTACTAAACCATCTTGGTGTAATACGACATACTCAGCTAGCATTCCATCGATACCGCCTCCGAGATCGGATTTCATTTTCTCTTTAGTTAAAGAGCCATAAATCCAGTCTTGGAAGAAAATACCAGCGACGCGATCGCCTATTTTCACTCGTGTCACACCTTCCCCCACCGCTACAACTTCTCCCGCACCATCGGACATGGGAATTAAGGGATATTTCTGTCTAGAACCGTAAGCTCCTTCAATCACCAGCAGATCGCGGTAATTTAAGGATGTTGCTTTGACTTGAATCAGAACTTGTCCAGCTGCGGGTTTTGCTTGGGGGCGATCAACTAATGCCAGCGCATCAATCCCGGCGTTGCTTTGAATTTCGTAAGCTTTCATAGAATTTCTGTTTGTCAATAGCTCAAACGCCACAGTACAAGACTAGGCTATCGCCAATTATCCAGGGCAAAAACCAATACGCTTGGGATATAGCTTTTTTCTCCCCTCTTACTTCCTCTGATTGTCTGAACGTCCCGCTACGCGCTTTCGTCCCTGGTGGGCGAAAAAATTAAAATATTCAACAAGCTAAAACTCTATCCCATAAAGGAATAGAGTATTCTGAATTCTGTATTCTGACTCCTGCTTTATTTCTTACCAGATGTCTATAGAGTAAGGGCGCACAGCTAGCTGTGCGCCCCTAAATCGGCGGGTAAAGCCTCGTATAGTTGTGGTTTCTGACCTCCTTTTCACACTACAGAGAATCTATGAACTGCTGTACTTTTTCCAGAAGTGGTTGATGTTCGATTTGCTCTGCTAACTCTTGGGCATTTTGATAACACGATCGCGCCATTTTTTTGCGTCTTGTGGTGGCGTAAAGGCTTCCCATATTTAGCAAAGTTGAAATTTGTCCTAGAGAATCGCCCAGATGTTGATAAATTGGAATGGCTTGTTTGTAGAACTTCATTGCTTGCCGATGCTCTGCCAGAGTGCTGTAGGTAAAACCAATGTTGTGGAGGGTTGTGGCCTCACCAGAGCGATCGCTAATTGCTCGACGTGTCAAAAGAACTTGATAGTAGAGCAACAATGCTTGTTTCGGTTTTCCTAAATCACTATAGATTGAGGCAATATTATTTAAAGTGGTTGCTTCACCAACCAAATTCTTTACAGCTCGTTGAATTGGAATTGCTGCCTGAAAAAATTCTAGAGCTTGCTCAAACTCGCCTAAGACGTTGTAAGCGAACCCAATGCCATTTAGCGTTGTTGCCTCACCAGAAAAGTCACCCAACAATCGCCGCATCCTCAAAATTTGGTGTTGTAGCAACAGCGCCCGTTTCGGTTCTCCTAAGCGGGTATAAATTAGCGCTACATCATTAAGAGTAGAAACTTCTCCTTGAGTATCTTGCAATCGCCTCAAGATTGGCAGTGCTTTGTCAAAATACTTTAACGCTTGCGAAAACCGTCCAAGACGGCTGTAAGTAGAACCCAGATTGCTAAGTGCAATTGCCTCTGCGGGAGCATTACTAATTTCAACAGCCACCGAAAGCGCTTGGTGAAACTGCTCTAATGCTCTTTGAGGTTGCCAGCAACTTAGGTAAGCCAAACCGAGGTCGTTTAATGTATAACCTTCCCTAGCTCGGTCTGGAATTGCTCTCGCCAGGTCTAAATTCTTGGCTGCAAGGTCGAGAGATTCTTGAAATTTTCCCCGCCGATAGTAGCGGTTCGCTTCATCACGACGTTGTTCCCACTCTTTGACTTGATTGAAAGGTTGCATCATCTGACCTCAGTTGCATTCTGCGATAAGTAGGCAGGATATCTATTGGGAATGAACCCCTCTTAGGTTTCCCAAATTTTAACCTTAATCTTCTATCTTTAGATATAAGACTTAAACAGATAAGTATGGTATTGTTTCATATTTAAACGAATAATTATGAAGCAATTAATACAAATACCCTAGTAGAGGGGCATAACATCTGACCGAAAAAACACAGAGGGACGGAGGCGACAGATGTGGATGACAAAGATTTCTAGGCGATCGCTAGCGAAAAATCAGAAAATTTGAGCGAATATAGTTTCTAGGGTGCAGTAATATGGTGTAATTGCCCTAATGCTAGCCAAATCGTCTTAATACTCACTGTTTCGGTGACAGAGTGTATTGCATAGAAATGATAAGCGTTATAGTTGCTACAACGGTGAACTAATTAGTTCCTGATGGAAATTACTTAAAAATATTTTGACTACTTTCTAACTACTATGTCGAAAGGAATACCAAGTAAATTTATCCCATTTCAGATGCTGCACCGAAGTTCTGAAAATTGGAAGCCCACTATCAGACTTCTCTCCTTGTTAGTGGCAGCATGGTTAGTTCTGATTCCCGACTCTACCCCAGCCCAAATCCATAACAACCTAGTACTGGCTCAAACAGGTGAAACTTTACCACCACCGCCAATTCCCTTTGGTCAACAGCCATCACCGCAGTTACAACCAGTACAGGACAATCAAGTTGAGCAGGATTTTCAGCAGCCCTCCCAACCAGTACAAAACAATCAGTCTGTGCAGGATTTTCAGCCCACTCAACCAGTACAGGGCTATCAATTTCAGCCGCCCTCTCAACCTGCACAATTTAGTCAATATAATCAGAACTTTGAGCGCTACTTAGTTTATGTAGATGGTAGTGATTTTCAGACGCTACAAGCAATCCGTCAGATTGAACCCAGTGCTTACATTCGCCAATATCAAGGACGGAGTGTAATTCAGTCAGGAGTTTTTAACAGAGTATCTAACGCTCAACAACGGGTGAATGAGTTACAGTCACGAGGTATCTATAACGCCCGAATTCTCAGCTTCGCTAACGGACAGGAAATAAATCCAGGCAATCTAGGTTTTAGAGGCGATCGCAATCCCATAAATAATCGGCCAGTCTCTAGATATTATGTTGCCATTCCCACCACCGCCGAACAATTACCTGCGATCGCAGCACAAATTAGGCAAAATATAGCTGGATTTACGCAAGGTTTAGGACAATCTGGCGGAGTCCTTGAAAGGACGAAACCAAGAGGGCCACACGTAGCAGTAGGGCCTTTCCCTGAGCGATTACAAGCTGAGGAATGGAATAAGTATCTGCGAAATCTCGGATATGGTAATGCCAGGGTTTACTACGGAAAGTGAAAAAGTGGGGATTGGGGATTGGGGACTGGGGACTGGGGAGTAAAATTCAACTCATAACTCAGCACTCAGCACTCAGCACTCAGCACTCAGCACTCAGCACTCAGCACTGATGAAAGATAGACAAGAAAAAATTTCGCAAGTTGTAGTTACTGCTGGGCAGATGCGCGATATTGAAAAGCGGATCTTTGCAGCAGGAATGCCCGTAGTAGCTTTGATGGAAAAGGTGGCGGGATTAATTGCCCGTCGCATTCCAGAAATCCCCCTAACTCTTCTTCAAAAGCCTTACTATGTTCCTCCTAATACACTCTTAAAAAGGAAGTCGCCACAGGCGGGGGGAGCTCGTGTCGGAATTCTTGTCGGCCCCGGTCATAATGGCGGCGATGCTTTAGTAGTAGCCCGTGAATTACACTTTCGCGGGTATGAAGTTTGGATTTATTCTCCTTTCTCTAAGCTCAAAGAATTAACTTCGCAGCACTTGCAGTATGCCCAAAGTCTGGGCATTCCAATTTATCAAACAATAGAGCAACTGCCAGATGCTGATTTGTTGATTGATGGGTTGTTTGGGTTTGGTTTAGAAAAAAACCTGACTGATCCTATCGCCTCCTCAATTAATCAGCTAAATGAATTATCTGTGCCGATTTATAGTATCGATTTACCTTCAGGTTTACATACCGATACAGGCGAAGTTTTGGGAACTGCCATTCGCGCCACTCACACATTTTGTTTAGGTTTATGGAAACTAGCTTTTTTTCAAGATCGGGCACTGGAATATCTCGGTAAAGCTGAGTTAATCGATTTTGATATTCCTTTAGCTGATGTAGAAGCTGTTCTCAAAGATGCACCCAAAATTAAACGTATTACACCAGTAACGGCACTTGCTACTTTACCCCTACCCCGACCAGCAGTCACTCACAAATATAAGGAAGGACATTTACTGCTGATTTGCGGTTCGCGGCGCTATGCAGGTGGAGCAATTTTAACTGGTTTGGGGGCACGGGCTAGCGGTGTGGGGATGCTCTCAATTGCCGTACCTGAATCGCTGAAATCTCTTTTGGTGTCACACTTACCAGAAGCGCTAATTGTCGGTTGTCCAGAGACGGAAAGTGGAGCGATCGCTCATCTACAACTACCAGAAAAAACTGATCTGAGTTCTTTTAATGCGATCGCTTGTGGCCCCGGTTTAACACGAGATGCTGCACCCATTGTCCAAGAAGTTATCAAAAGTGAATGCCCTTTGCTTCTCGATGCCGATGGTTTAAATATCTTGGCACAAATGGGAACCATCCCAACATTAAAAAAACGTCAAGCAGTAACCGTACTTACACCCCACACTGGCGAATTCCAGCGATTGTTTCCTGATGTCGCCGATGCCAAAGATCACAGAGTGAAAGCAGTACAGGAAGCAGCAGCGCAAAGTGGGGCGGTAGTGTTGTTGAAAGGGGCCAGAACTGCGATCGCAAACCCTCAAGGTGGCGTTTGGATTGTTCCTGAAAGCACACCCGCCTTGGCTCGTGGCGGTAGCGGCGATGTGTTAACTGGGCTACTGGGTGGATTGTTGGCACAAGCAGCAACTAAACAGATTCCAGTAGAAGATATTGTGGCGACTGCCGCATGGTGGCATTCGCAAGCGGGTATAATAGCCGCCCAAGAGCGTACCGAATTGGGTGTAGATGCGTTTACATTGACACAATATTTAATGAAAGTTCACTAGACATTTGCTCCAAACGAATGTAGAGATGTAGCAGTGCTACGTCTCTACATTCGTTTGGATAACGCATATTTAATTTCTAGGAATGTCTGAAGAATCTGTGTTGAAGAGTTAATTGAATCGCTGGTTGTTGGAAGTAATGAATAATTTTTACTTGCAAACAATCCATCAATTCGGAGAACACCTGGCACAAAAATCAGGACTGAATTTACAATATTGACTACCTGTCAATTGGTAAACTGTACAATAAGGAAAGCTGGTAATTTTGACTCTAGCTGTTTGTGATTTGGCATCATTTGGCAACACTTCAGTCAGTTTGGTTTTAGCAGCCAAAAGGATAGCTAAAATCTTAGGTAACGCCATGCAAGCAGCCATATTGAGCAGCGTTAGCAGTATAGCGTCTATCAAATTCATAGGTATTCATCCCCTGTGAAAGGTAGGCGTTCGCTGTTCTTAGATGCAAACACAATCATTGCTTGCACTCTATGTAAAATAACTTTAACATAAATTTTTGTAAATATAAACGTGGAATTCCTGGAATTATCATACACAGAAGGGAATGTGGATAATAAGGATGGGTATTGTAGCGTAATAACAAAATAAGCTGGAAAACATCAGTTCAAAATTTTTAGGTAAGGTGTTATGTCAAAAACCCAAACCGCGTCTTTTTTATCTAACATCAGTGAACGAGAACGGCAGGCATTAAAGCGGTTGGTAGATTACACAAATGTGGAATCGCTGCCAGAAATTTGGCCTTTGGCAGCTCAACGATTTGGCGATGTTGTCGCCCTCCGCAACCCTCACGCGAAACTAGAAGTAGTGATTACTTATACCCAGCTAGCAGAGCAAATAGTTGCATTTGCTTCTGGGTTACAGGCGTTGGGAATAAAAGTAGGCGATCGCATTTCCCTAATTGCTGATAACAGTCCTCGCTGGTTCATTGCCGATCAAGGCATAATGACTGCTGGAGGCGTTGATGCGGTGCGTAGCTCCCAAGCCGAAAGAGAAGAACTGCTGTTTATCATCGTTAATAGCGGCAGTAGTGCGATCGTAGTTGAGGATTTAAAAACACTTAAAAAACTCCAAGACCGCCTCAAAGATTTACCAATTGAAGTGGTAATTTTACTTTCCGATGAAGCACCACCAACAGACGAAATCCTAAAGGTGCTGAACTTTTCGCAGTTGCTCGAAATTGGCAAAAATCATAATTTTGTGCCAGCCAAGCAAAATCGTGACGCTCTAGCAACTTTAATTTACACCTCTGGCACCACAGGTAAACCCAAGGGTGTGATGCTGTCTTATAGCAATTTGATGCACCAAGTGACAACCTTTGGCACAGTATTGCAACCAAACGCGGGCGACATTGTTCTTAGTATCCTACCTTCGTGGCACAGCTACGAACGGACTGTTGAATACTACCTACTATCTCAAGGTTGTACGCAAGTTTATACGAATTTGCGCTCCGTCAAAGGGGATTTGAGACAATTTAAACCCAATTACATGGTGGGTGTACCCCGTCTGTGGGAATCGATTTATGAAGGAGTGCAAAAGCAGTTTCGCGAACAACCAGCCAACAAGCAACGCTTAATTAAATTTTTATTGGGCATTAGCGACAAATATATCAAAGCGCGGCGAGTTGCTCAGGGATTGGATTTAAATAATCTTCATGCTTCAAGCATCGAACGATTAGCAGCTAGGATACAAGCATCGGCTTTGTTACCCCTCCATGCTTTGGGAGAACAACTGGTTTATGCCAAGGTGCGGGAAGCCACAGGGGGACAAGTTAAGCAGATGATTAGCGGCGGTGGTGCGCTTCCCAGACACATAGATAACTTCTTTGAAATTATTGGTGTGCAGATTTTGCAAGGCTATGGCTTGACAGAAACTTCTCCTGTTACCCATGTACGGCGTCCTTGGCGGAATTTGATTGGCGCATCAGGGCTACCACTCCCGGCTACAGAAGCTAAAATCGTCGATCCTGAGACAAAAGCGCCTTTACCAATAGAGAAGCGAGGCTTAGTATTGTTGAGGGGGCCGCAGATTATGCAAGGCTATTATCAAAATCCTGAAGCGACAGCGAAAGCAATTGACGCTGAAGGTTGGTTTGATAGCGGCGATTTGGGTTGGCTGACACCACAAGATGACTTAGTGCTGACTGGCAGAGCGAAGGATACGATTGTATTGACTAACGGGGAAAACATCGAGCCACAGCCGATCGAAGATGCGTGTTTGCGATCGCCATACATCGATCAAATTATGCTCATCGGTCAAGATCAGCGCAGTCTGGGAGCCTTAATTGTCCCCAATGTCGAAGCCTTAGAAAAATGGGCAGCAAGTCAGAATCTAACGCTGGATACGCCCAACAATCAGGTGACTTCCTCAGATAGTCAAAAAATTGACTTGGAGAGTAAAATGATCCAGGATTTATTTCGCCAAGAATTGAATCGGGAAGTCCAAAATCGTCCAGGCTATCGACCGGATGACCGCATCGGAGCGTTTAAACTCATCCTGGAACCGTTTTCCATCGAAAATGGCTTGATGACACAAACACTAAAAGTTCGCCGACATGTTGTCACGGAACGCTATCGCGATATTATTGACGGCATGTTTGCCTGATCATTCCACCTGCTAACTGTAAAGAGTGAACGTGAAATATTTATGGATGTCTCCAAATCTAATTTGCTTCTGAAACGCGTCGTTAACGTCAAAGTTATTGTTACTCCCCTCTGGAAAGAGGAAGTACAACAGCAGCTGCAAACGCAAATCAATCAACTTGACCAGCAACTGCAACAGCTAGACGTTGAAGGACAAAGAGCGATCGCGGCAATTCAAAAGCAGAGTCTACAACCACCTGGGCCTCAGACTCTCCAACAAATTGACAATATCCAACTCCAAGTCAATCAAAAGAAAAGTGAATTTTTAGAGCAGAAAAATCAGTTGCTGCAAAACCTCCAGCAAGTGCAGTTTCTCCAGCAAGATCAGGAGGTCAACCAATTCCAAATGGAAGGCTTTTTCCGGGTAGAAACCGGTGATAACCTGATTAGCAAAATGCAGGTCGAAATCGTTCTGCGCGATGGCGTTGTAGAAGAAATTCGCGGCGACATTTAAATTTGTCATTTGTCCTTTGTCATTTGTTTTCTGACCAATGACCAATGACTAATGACAGATATGATTTAACTTAGTGTTAGTGTGAGAGCGGCTCCCAGTCCAACATTGTTCCTGGGAGCCAGCCCAAACAATTTGCCATACTGGAGGTGAGCTAATAAAAAGCGATCGCCCAAAGGTTGTCATCTCAGCTCGATATTTAACCGTACCAACTGAATTATTACCCCGCTTGATTTGCGTAATCGTCACTAACGCTTGGTTTGGTTGCGGATAAGCTACCTGTATCTTTGGTGTTCCTCCCACTGCTATATCCTCAAAGGCATTCAAGGCGAGGGTAGTAGGATTGCTGCCTTGGAGAGATGAGTTGAGCTTTTCTAAAGGTATAGTTTTATAATCGGAACGCTCTGAGTATGCCGCTACTTCCTGAGACTGATGTATTGTACCCACCTGCTGGGTTTGCTCATCACTAGTCTCAGCTATCGGTGCAGATTGCTGGTGCTGGATAATATAAACTCCAGCAGCTGTGGCAGACATACTCAATATCACAATCAAAAAGAATTTCAACTTTGCCGACATAAAAGTAAACAGGAATTTCAAATAGGTTTATTACCAATTTTGAATTCTAGATTGAACTGTATCCTATATCCTCTATCTGTGAGAAGTTCTTGTATCTTAAGCAGTAGTTATGAGGAATATAAATAGTAATCCCATTTAATCTGTGAGAAACTCGTGGTCGTTTTTGCAAGTCAATAACTAAAACAAGATCGAGATATTGGCTAACGATTGAGGATAGCTCTGTACTATAGACCTCTAACTCATATTTAGGTTCCTAAAGCCAATCGATTAGTCATTAGTCAAAAAATACCCAATGCCCCTTAAGAGTGCTGAGTAAGGAATCTCACTTCTCTACTCAGAACGGGCTAAACGCCCCGCGATCGCTAACAGAACTGTTTTCCTCAATCCCCAATCCCCAACCTAAAATATAAACAGTCTAAAACCCTCCCACCAAGATACAATTCGATCTGATAAAAACTGTTAAAGTCCATAAACCATTGATTTCCAAACCACCCTATGAGCATTCACGAAGTATTTATGCCGGCGCTGAGTTCCACCATGACGGAGGGCAAAATCGTCTCCTGGGTGAAATCGCCAGGGGACAAAGTGGAAAAAGGCGAAACAGTGGTGGTTGTAGAATCAGATAAGGCAGATATGGATGTAGAAACCTTTTATGAGGGATTTCTTGCCCATATCATAGTTGAAGCTGGTGAAACTGCCCCGGTAGGATCTGCGATCGCCTTTATCGCCGAAACGGAAGCTGAAATTGAACAGGCGAAATCTCTTGCCAATTCCGGCGGCGCGGCTGCTACTACTACCACTTCCCCGGAACCAGTCGCCGCCACAGCCTCAGTTGCAACACCTACCTTAGCATCTCAAAACGGGTCTAACCACAAAGAAGGAAGGCTAGTAGCGTCACCCCGTGCCCGCAAGTTAGCCAAAGAACTCAAAGTTGATTTAACTACACTCCAAGGTAGTGGCCCCCACGGACGCATTGTCGCCGAAGATGTGGAAGCATTGTCTAACAAGGGCAAGCAACCCGCACCTGCCCCAGTTGCCCCAGCAGCACCCGTACCGACCAGCGCCCCAGTTGCACCCTCAGCACCTCGGACACCAGCACCCGCACCCGTGGCGGCGGCTGTTCCTGGTCAAACCGTGCCTTTAACTACCTTCCAAAATGCCGTAGTGCGGAACATGGTAGCCACCATATCCGTGCCCGTCTTCCGTGTAGGTTATACAATTACCACCGATGGATTAGACAAACTTTATAAACAAATTAAATCCAAAGGTGTGACAATGACAGCGCTACTGGCGAAAGCTGTGGCGGTGACATTGCAAAAACACCCATTGTTAAATGCTAGCTACTCAGACCAGGGAATTGTTTATCATTCTGATATCAACATTTCTGTAGCAGTAGCGATGGATGATGGTGGATTGATTACACCTGTGCTGCAAAATGCAGACGCAGTGGATATTTATTCTCTATCGCGTACTTGGAAGTCTTTGGTAGAACGTGCCAGGGCAAAACAACTACAACCCCAAGAATACAATAGTGGTACTTTTACACTGTCAAATTTGGGGATGTTTGGCGTAGACAAATTTGATGCGATTTTACCGCCTGGACAAGGTTCAATTTTAGCGATCGGGGCATCCCGTCCGCAAGTGGTAGCAACACCCGACGGTTTATTTGGCGTGCGGCAACAAATGCAAGTCAATATTACTTCTGACCATCGCATTATTTACGGTGCCCATGCTGCGGCGTTCTTGCAAGATTTAGCAAAATTGATTGAGACAAATCCTCAATCTTTGACAATGTAATTTTGAAAAAACACCCAATTTAAATGTTAGCGCTATCAGCGAAAAACAGTTTTTCGTAGAGTAGCGCTAACAACAAATAATACTTACACTTCAATACTACAAATATTTAATTGATTTACGCCTAGCTATTTATCACGAGTGACATACGACAACACCCTAAAATATCTAGTTGAGCAGTATCCAGAAGATTTTATCCGCTACTTACTCGCATCTGAAGCAACGGATATCCAGATTCTCAAAACAGAATTAAATCAAGAACCAATTCGTGCCGATTCTGTAACCTTTTTGCAAACTGCCAATCAAATACTGCATTTAGAGTTTCAAACCTTACCAGCCTCGACTCTACCCTTGCCACTGCGGATGTTGGACTATTGGGTGCGGCTATATAGGCTAGTGATACGTTTATTAACTCATCGACTTGGTTCAATTAATTCTCAGTTACAATCTCGGTTGCAAGAGTTGTCCTTGACTCAGTTAGAAAACTTGGGTGAAGTATTATTATATTTCGCCAGTGAAGCTGATTTAATGAATTGGCTAAATACAATAGAAAATTAGAGTTTGCTCTAAACTTTTTGACCAGTTACAAAAAAAGTCAGATTTTCATACCAAGCTCCTTGCTCGGTAGTTTCTACTTCAATTTTTTGACGATACTCTGCTTTTAATTGTGCCATTTGCTCTAATGAAAGTTCTAACAAGGGATTTTCTCTAGGATGAAACCATCCACCATTCCATTCTTTAGCTTGCTCTAGATTGCGGTAGAAACCGAGTTGTTGGGTCTTCACCTCAATATTTTGAAAACCAGCTTCTGCAAGCAGATGATGACATTTTTCGGGTGTGCCTGTTGGCTCATTGATGCTTGTCAGCGAAATGCCATGTTTGTTACATATATCGATGATGAGTGGCGCTCCACAAGATTCTTCAGAGCAACAAGAAAAAGCTACAACTCCGCCTGGTTTGAGAAAACGATACCATTTACGTAGAGCAGCAAAAATATCTTTAAAATAGACTATTGCTGTAGAGCAAAGAATTACATCGAAACTCTCATCATTGAAGTCGATATACTCAGCGTCGGCTTCAATAAGTTCGATATTTTGTAAGCCTAATTCTTCAATTTTCTGTTGTGCTTGAGTTAGCATTCCTGAAGAAAAATCTACGCCAATTACTCTGCCTTCATAGCCAATAATTTGTGCAACAGCTATGGCAATGATACCTGTGCCAGTTGCCATATCCAATACTTTTTGTCCCTTTTGCAGTTGAACTAAATCTAGTAGAGGGAGAGCGCGATGAATTGTGTAATCGTTGTCGTAGGTATTTCTGTTATCAAAGAAATCAATTACTTTTTTCTTATACTCTTGTTCGTATTGGCTATTTTGCATGATCTTCTCGATTTTCACTAGTCAATTATGAGAATAAATTGTGAGTGAAACTTTTGTCTTCTGAAAACTTGCTTTCAAAATGTTAAAATCTTGCAAAATTTCAAAATTTATATCATTTCTCTATATGCTTGGGGTGTGATTCCTACATGCTTACGAAAAATGGTAGTAAAGTTACTTTGGCTAGAACAGCCTATTTGATATGTAATTTCGATAATAGGTAACTGACTATAAGTAAGTAAAAATTTAGCTCGTTCAATTCGACACTTAATGACGTATTGATGTGGAGAAATACCCATTAAACGTTTAAACCAACGACAGAATGAATAGGAACTCATATTTACTAGACTAGCCAGTTCTACCAAAGTTAACTCTAGTGCCAAGTTGTCATAAATATAATCAATTATCTGCCGTAATTGACGCTTAGAAAGATTAATTTCAAATTCTGTAATTAGTTGCCGTGTTCCAGAATAAGTTTTGAGGAGATGGGCTGCTAGAGCAGTAGCAACTGATTCACCATATAGTTTACCAGATGGACATCCGGCTTCAAGCTCTGCTTTGAGCGCCATTCCCAGATGAAGAATTTGGCGATCGCAGACTCCGCGCTGTGGGATAATTTCAATAGTGCGATACCTCCCAGCGATCGCATCATCTGCTACTCTCTTAAATAAACTGGAATCAAAAGAAACTAGAAGAAATTTTATTTCCTGATGCCAACGCGCTTGAGTCGGAATCCCCTTTGGAGTGACGTTAACCAAACCTCTTTTCATCTGCGTACTTTGTAACCTTCCACCTGCTAGTCGCCAGTCTATTTGACAAGAATTACCAAGCCAAATATTAATGCTGTGCTGCTGTAAGCAAAGTTCTGGACATTCAAAGGCAGGTAAATGATGCTGTTCAAGCACAATCCCGTTCCAGTGATTAGTGCTGGACAAAATAGGAGGTTTGCTGCTCATCGGCACCAGATTTCCGCTTGCCACCTCAATAGCTGAGAGTTGTTCAGATTTCATGTTGCCTAATCACTTGTGAGCTACTACAAAAAAGATAGTAAGCTAATGCGTGATGAAATTACATAGTCTGGCAGACGGCTCTATTTGTTCAGTCGATTCACTTAAAACAATCATTTATTCCTCAGCGTACCTCTGCGCTTCACTCAGCGTGCCTCTGCGTTTAAAAAATAAAAAAAGTGGGCATTACCCACCCGACAAAACTATCCCTTCACACAAAGAACTTGCTTGAGTGTTGCGACAACCTCAACCAAATCCGCTTGATTTGCCATCACTTGCTCTATCGGCTTATAAGCACCAGGAATTTCATCTAACACACCCTCATCTTTGCGGCATTCTACACCATTTGTTTGCTCTATCAAATCATCAAGTGTGTAGACATTTTTTGCCTTATTTCTAGATAACAAACGTCCTGCACCGTGAGAACAAGAACAAAAACTGTGGGCATTACCTTTTCCCTTAACGATGAAAGACTTTGCCCCCATCGAACCAGGAATAATCCCATAATCTTCAGTTTGGGCGCGGACTGCACCCTTACGAGTAACGTATACATCCTCGTCAAAATGCACTTCTTTTTCGGCGTAATTATGATGACAATTAACCTGCAATAAAGGTTTAGTTGCTTTCCCACCTGCTAAATGCTTCTCGACAATATGCTTAAAACGCGCCATCATCACATCGCGGTTGACACGCGCATAGTTTTGTGACCATTGCAAATCGTGCCAATATGCTTTAAATTCTGGCGTACCAGCGACAAAATGAGCTAAATCAGGGTCAGGTAATTTATTACCTGCCATTTTTGCTAATTCTCTGGCTGTATGAATATGACATTGGGCGAGTTTATTACCGATGTTACGCGAACCAGAATGCAGCATCAGCCAAACTTGATTCTCTGTATCGAGGCACACTTCAATAAAATGGTTTCCTCCACCGAGAGAACCCATCTGTTTCATTGCTTTACTTTGTAGGTCTTGCACGCCGCGATGCAAGTCTTTAAAATCATCCCAGTGTTGCCAATTGCTGACAGATTTTTCAACGTCTTTGTTTTCGTTAAATCCAGTAGGAATTGCTGCTTCAATATCCAGGCGGATTTTCTTTAGTTTCCCTTCCAGTTGTTCGGCGGTAAATGATGTTTTGATAGCGCTCATTCCGCAACCAATATCCACGCCCACAGCAGCCGGGATAATCGCTTCTTTGGTTGCAATTACAGAACCCACTAAAGCACCTTTTCCTAAGTGAACATCTGGCATCAATGCTACATGCTTAAATACAAATGGTAGTGATGCCACATTCTTTGCCATCTTGGTTTCTTCTGGGCCCAAAGAGTGATTCGCCCAAGATAATACAGGTGCTGGTGTGGTAATTTCTAACTTCTCGTAGGGCATAATTGTTTCTATTTTGGATTTTAAATTTTAGATTTTGGATTGGGTCTATTCAGGATTTGTAGTAATGACTTTAGTGCTTACTATGAACTTGCTTACCTATCAATTTAAACTTGACATACTACTAGTGGTCTGCCAAGGGAACTTAACGGGGTAAAGGGTAAGGGGTAAGCGGGAAAGGTTTTAAATCCCTTACCATGAGTCCCTTTCCCCAATCAAGAGCCTTCACAAGCGCATTTTTGGGTTGGCAGAGTACTAGTTAGTTGTAGCAATTTAAATGTTTGTTGTCTTTCATTTTACTCTTTCAGTTTTCGGGAAGCTGAAGAACTACTTTTAGGGAGTAATATCTATATACTACAAATGTAACTAAATAGATTACAAACGTCAAGCCTACACTAAGAGAAAGCAGATGCTTCCCAGATGTATTAAAATTTGTAAAGAAAATTACTTTGTTTAAATAGCCCTTAAAGTTCTGACACAATATGGCAGTGCGTCAAGATACAATCTGGGAACGTTTTTTATCTCCTGTAGTGCGTCTTTTGATTGATGAAGACGGGTTACGGCGTTACGCTGATAGTATTGATTGGGAGAAAGAAAGCGATCGCTTCCGACGAGATGATGTGATAATTCCCTCGTACTACAGCAGCCAAAATTTTCACGGTGTTACAGGCGGATATCTGAATTCCGGTGCAGCAGCTAGTTACGATCCGATTACCCAATATGTTGTGCCACCGAATGAAACTATTGTCCGTCAGGCTTTAGTTGATGCCGTTAAGGTAAAACCACGACGCATACTCGATTTAGGCTGTGGTACAGGTTCCACCACTTTAATGCTAAAGCAAGCTTTCCCGGAAGCGGAAGTTATTGGTTTGGATTTATCACCCTATATGCTGGTAAGGGCAGAAGATAAAGCTAGAAATGCTGGTTTAGATATAGTCTGGCGACACGGAAATGCTGAAAAAACTGGTTTGAGAGATGCTTCATTTGACTTAGTAACAGCTTCTTTGCTATTCCACGAAACACCAAATGAGGTGTCTCTAGCAATTTTGCGGGAAAGCTTCCGGTTGCTGGTAACTGGAGGGCAAGTATTAATTTTAGATGGAAATCAGAAGACTCTGCGTCAGTTAGAATGGCTTAATGATGTTTTTGAGGAGCCATATATTCGTGAGTATGCTGCTGGTAGCGTAGAGGCGAATATGGGTGCAGCCGGATTTGAAGCGGTGCGATCGCACGATGTATGGTGGATAAATCAGGTAACTAGCGGCGTTAAACCAATAGCAACTGAAAATATCCGTCGGTATACTCCCACATCAATAGATAATAATGATTTGGAGGGACTTGGATCTCCAGCATTTGGCATAAGGGCATGAGTTTAAAGGCAGTTCTCTTTGATTTTAATGGTGTCATCATTAACGATGAGCCAATCCACCTGCAATTGATAGATGAGATTCTCATTCAAGAAAATCTCCAACCCCAACGGGTGAGTGAGCGTCAAGCTTCTTTAGGACGCAGCGATCGCGCTTGTTTTGGGCAACTACTCGCTAATCGTGGTAGAGTCGCTAACGAAAGCTATTTAACTCAGTTGCTGTACCGCAAAGCCCAAGCCTATGTGGTGGAATTAGAAAAAATTGAGAAACTGCCTTTATATCCAGGTGTAGAAGATTTAATATATCAGGTGCGATCGCGTAATCTGAAACTAGGATTAGTCAGTGGCGCTATTCGCAAAGAAATAGAACTGGTACTCAATCGAGCTAAACTAGCTGAACATTTTAAAATTATCGTCGCGGGTGATGACATCACCACCAGTAAACCAGAACCCGATGGTTATCTACTGGCAGTGAAACGGCTGAATAAAGAATATCCTGACTTGAATCTTCAACCACAAGAGTGTCTGGCAATTGAAGATACTCCAGCTGGTATAGCAGCAGCAAAGCGATCGCAGATGCAAGTTGTGGGTGTAGCCAATACTTACCCATTCCACATGCTCCAGCGTTGCTGTAACTGGACTGTTGATTATCTCAGTGAGTTGGAACTCGAACGGGTGCAGAAGGTTTATTCTCAAAAACAATCTCAGCCATCGGTAACTGAATGTTAGAATACTCTTTGGTGATGATCTATTGAGTTAATGAGTAATATTACTCTTGACTTGGTACTGATTAAGGGGAATTAGCTCAGTTGGTAGAGCGCTGCGATCGCACCGCAGAGGCCATCGGTTCAAATCCGTTATTCTCCATTTGTACTGTCCATTCTTACGAAGTTGAAATTGCATCTTTTATAGCCGTGGTAGTTATGGGAGCAGTTGTGTCTACAATTTTGGGATTAGAATCTCGCAAACAAGCTCTACCTATTGAGCGACAACGAGCAGAGCATTCATAATTTACAATGCAGCCAGGATTTAACTAATTGATAGTTCTATCTTGGCTGCCTCATATAAACTTCTATAGGAATCCGCTTTGATTTCTGTATCCCTCACGGGAGCGTAGCCATACTAATTTACGTTGTCAGGCAATAGGCAATAGGCAATAGGCAACAGGAAAGAAGGCTTCTTAGTTGTACTGAGTTTTTTCAGAAATCAAATATGAGTCCTATAGCATCAACTGACAGAGACTATCGGACTCAATTAATAGTGTCTTTGAAATAATTTTATGAAACCAAATGAAGATTATGACTCTTAAACTTGCATTGTGGTTACTGTGGACTGGATTTATCGCTTATATTTTATTGTTAGCACCGCCCTTGCACTTAGATGAAACGCTAACCCTGTTGAAAAATATATTGACTTTTCAGTGGGCTAATATTAATCCAATTATTCTTTCTTTATTTTCTCTAGTGGGTATTTGGCTATTAATTTACAGCAGTTTATTGTTTATTGATGGCCGAATGCAATCAATTTCTTTTTGGCCTTTTGCTATAGCATCAGTGGGTTCAGGTGTCATTGGTCTTTTGCCATATTTGGCTTTGCGTGAACCAAATCAACAATTTTCGGGGCAAAAGGATGCTTTTCTGAGTCTGCTGGATTCTCGGTTTTACGGCATTGTCTTAACTTTTAGCACAGTTGTTTTACTTGTCTATGGTTTTGCCTTCGGTGATTGGGGAGATTATGTGCAGCAGTTCCAAAGCGATCGCTTCATCAATGGTATGAGCTTGGCATTTTGCCTATTTTATCTTTTATTCCCTGCTGTTCTTGGTGATGATATGGCTCGTCGCCGTTTCCCTAATGCCCAGGTATTTTTAGCGGTGGTGTTTGTTCCCTTACTCGGTTCTCTTGCTTATCTTTGCCTGCGCCCACCACTGGTATCATCAACTATTCGTGAAGAATCATTAATAACTAATCGGTAAATCTCGGCATTTTTCTTTAATAGTTCTCTGAGTCAAGATTGGATAGGCAAGGCGATGTCTATGACGGACTGTAAGGTTTCTGAGTCGCTCTAAGCGTTGGCGCACTTGTACTGAGCGACTTGTGCCGAGCGTTCGCGTAGCGTCTCGTAGAGAAGTCGAGGTAAGCCGAAGTAGCCTCTCGTAGAGAAGCTATGCCGAAAGCGTTGCCTCTCGTTCGCGTTAGCGTCTCTGAAAGAGAAGAGAAGGCTTTACGCTACACTATCGGTGTCGCTTGTTTTCCTGTTTAAAATTAGGGCGTAGGCAAACAAAAACCGTTGGCTGGGACTACTACCAATTAAATTACTTTACAAGAAAGCTGCCTCAACACGACTGGTAAGATGAATGTAAAGTACCCGCAATACCTGCTTATATCAAAAAATACTTCTAATAACAGATAGCTTGGCGATCGCGAAAGAGATAATCCTGAAAGACGTGATGTTCAGTAGACCAATTACTTACTAGGAGATTATTTTATGAGAACCAGAAAGCTAGGTAAACTTGGGTTAGAGGTTTCAACTATCGGACTTGGTTGTATGGGAATGTCTGAGTTTTATAGTGGTCGTGATGAATCAGAAGCGATCGCTACAATTCATCGGGCATTAGAACTTGGAGTTAATTTTCTCGATACTGCTGATATGTATGGGCCCTTTACTAATGAGCAACTAGTAGGCAGAGCAATTAAAGATCGCCGAGATCAAGTAGTGTTAGCAACCAAATTTGGCAATGTCCGCACTGAAGATGGTGGTTTTAAAGGGGTTAATGGCAGTCCAGAATATGTTCATCAAGCTTGTGATGCCTCACTAAAACGTCTGGGAGTTGAAGTAATTGACCTCTATTATCAACATCGCGTAGATCCAACCGTACCGATTGAAGATACTGTCGGGGCAATGGCAGAGTTAGTTAAGCTTGGTAAAGTGCGTTATTTGGGGCTTTCGGAAGCTGCCCCTGCGACAATTCGTCGGGCTGTGGCAGTTCACCCCATTACTGCACTACAAACAGAGTATTCTTTGTGGAGTCGAGATCCAGAGGATGAAATTTTACCTACTGTACGGGAATTAGGAATTGGGTTTGTTCCCTATAGCCCATTAGGAAGAGGGTTTTTATCAGGTGCGATCGCTAGCCCTGATGATCTTGCACCTGACGACTATCGAAGAAATTCTCCTCGCTTTCAAGGTGAGAATTTCTATAAGAACCTGCAATTAGTAGAGCAAGTCAAGGCAATTGCTACCGAAAAAGGAGTAACTTCTAGTCAGCTTGCTTTAGCATGGCTTTTAGCTCAAGGAGAAGATATTGTGCCAATTCCGGGTACAAAACGCCGTACTTACTTAGAGGAGAATATTGCAGCTACCGAAATTATCCTGACTGAACAAGAGTTGAATCGACTTGAAGCAGTTGCACCAAAAGATATAGCAGCAGGCGATCGCTACCCTGATATGAGTACTGTTAACCGTTGATTCATCTAGGTGCTGGAGTATTTTTTTAAATTCTGCTTTTGATAAGCGTAGGCATCACACTTATTCAATCACCATCACCGGATACAATATTTGTCGGTTAAGGGGAAAAGGGGAAGGTGGGGCCCCCTCTGGGGATAAGGGGCGGGGGGAAGGGGAAAGAAAAAACC
>NZ_JAVRBY020000093.1:0-19769 GCF_034531035.1 Nostoc sp. DedQUE02
TTTTTCTACCATAAATTGCTGTATTCTTTAAATTGTAAGCTTTTTAGCTTATTTCCTCGCCCCGTCAGGTTCTATAGGACTCATATTTGATTGCGTGAAAAAACTCAGTAGAACTAGGAAGCCTTCTTTCCCCTTGCAAGAGTGCCTATTACCTATTGCCCTGTCTACGCAAATCAGTATGGCTACACCACGCTGCGCGAACTATATGTGTTTTCTGTTTGAATTCTAGCCAGTTGTGGTGAAGCGATGACGCTTGCACTGTATCCACGTTAAGGTGGTGCGGAGAGTGTGCGCGTCAACAACTGGCCATTGGGTGGGATTTTGAGACGGGAATTTATCCCTTGTAGAATTTTCTCAATTTTCCTGTAACCCTGTTGATATCTCAATTAAAACTGCAATAGAAAAATTTTGGATGCCAAATTGCCGAAAGCACTCAACATAATTTGTAATTCGTAATTCGTAATTGACTTAACTACTAGTAATATTACTGGGGTTTTTAAATATTTACGCAAGCTAGTATACAGCATGATTGATGAGTGAATGCTGACATCTTTTCATTGTCTTAAAAGGGATGGACACCGATGACATCTGAAAGCAATCGCGAAAAAGAACTTGAACATCAAGAACGTATATAGTGTAAATATTATGAGCGATCAAGTAGTAACTGAGAGATTTATCCAAGATTTAGAGCGTGTTGCTCAAGTGCGATCAGAGATTTCTGTATGTTTGAGTAAACTAGCCCAAACAATTAATCAAGCTGAGTTGGCTGGAGACTCTTCATCAGGAAAACTCAGTTTAGAACGAGATATTGAAGATATTACAGTAGCTAGTAAAAACCTCCGTCAAGGTGTATTTCGCCTTTTGGTATTGGGCGATATGAAACGAGGGAAAAGCACGTTTCTCAATGCCTTAATTGGGGAAAACTTATTACCGAGCGATGTTAACCCTTGTACCGCAGTGTTAACAGTTTTACGTTATGGGCCAGAAAAGAAAGTTACCATTCATTTTAATGATGGAAAAAGCCCGCAGCAGCTAGATTTTCAGAACTTTAAATATAAATATACCATTGATCCGGCTGAAGCCAAAAAACTAGAGCAGGAGAAAAAACAAGCATTTCCCGATGTTGATTATGCAGTAGTTGAGTATCCCTTAACGCTACTAGAAAAGGGAATTGAAATTGTCGATAGTCCAGGATTAAATGATACAGAAGCGCGAAATGAATTATCTTTGGGTTATGTAAATAATTGCCATGCAATTTTGTTTGTGATGAGAGCTTCTCAACCTTGTACTTTGGGTGAGCGTCGCTACTTAGAAAATTATATCAAAGGTCGAGGATTAACAGTTTTCTTCTTAGTTAATGCTTGGGATCAGGTGCGGGAATCATTGATTGATCCTGATGATGTCGAAGAATTACAAGCATCTGAGAATAGATTGCGACAAGTATTTAACGCGAATTTAGCAGAATATTGTACTGTAGAAGGTCAGAATATTTATGACGAACGAGTATTTGAGCTTTCGTCAATTCAAGCACTCAGACGACGGTTGAAAAATCCCCAGGCTGATTTAGACGGGACTGGCTTTCCGAAGTTTATGGAAGCACTGAATACTTTTCTTACCAAAGAACGTGCGATCGCAGAACTCCGTCAAGTCAGAACCTTAGCAAGACTCGCCTGCAATCATATCGGCGAAGCAATTGCAAGACGCATACCATTACTTGATCAAGATGTAAATGAATTAAAAAAACGGATTGATTCAGTAGAACCAGAGTTTAACAAACTCACAGGTATTCGAGATGAATTTCAAAAGGAAATTATCAATACCAGAGACACTCAAGCAAGAACAATTTCTGAATCTTTTCGCAGCTACGTTTTAAATTTAGGTAATACCTTTGAAACCGATTTCTTACGCTATCAGCCGGAATTAGATTTGTTTGATTTTCTCAGTAGTGGTAAAAGAGAAGCATTTAACACCGCACTGCAAAAAGCCTTTGAGCAATATATCACTGATAAATCTGCTGCTTGGACATTAACTGCTGAAAAAGATATCAATGCAGCTTTTAAAGAACTTTCTCGCAGTGCTGCACAATATGGCGCGTCTTACAGTCAAGTTACAGATAAAATAACAGAAAAGCTGACTGGACAAGATGTAAAAGTACATACCACAGCTACTGCTGAAGATGATAAATCTCCCGGCTGGGCAAAATGGGCAATGGGATTGTTATCAATATCTAACGGAAATCTTGCTGGTTTGGCACTAGCTGGGGCGGGATTTGATTGGAAAAATATCTTGTTAAACTACTTCACTGTAATTGGTATTGGTGGGATAATTTCGGCAGTCACAGGTATTTTTCTTGGCCCCATCGGGTTTGCACTGCTAGGTTTAGGAGTAGGATTTTTGCAAGCAGATCAAGCGCGTAAAGAGTTAGTTAAAACAGCGAAAAAAGAGTTAGTTAAACACCTGCCCCAAGTCGCACATGAGCAATCTCAAGTTGTATACAATGCCGTCAAAGAGTGTTTTGACTCTTACGAAAGAGAAGTTAGTAAGCGGATTAACGATGATATTTTATCTCGGAAATCTGAATTAGATAATCTAGTCAAACAGAAACAAACCCGCGAAATAAATCGTGAAACTGAGTTCAAGCGTTTAAAAGAATTACAGGAAGACGTAATAGCTCAGTTACAAAAAATCGAGGCAGCGTATAGCAATTTATTAGCTTATTATAGTTGATAAATCTCATTACTCTCGTTCCCAGTTTTTAGCTGGGAATGCCTACAGGGAGGTGGAACCTCCCGTAACTATAAGAATGTGAGGTAATTGCATTACCAGGCAAAAACTGGGAACGAGGAATTATGCAACAACAGTATGAAGGTTATAAGGATTTAGAAGATTCTCTCAAATCTGCATCTACATTACTGAATTTAGAACGCAAATCACAACTGCATCAAGATATAATTACTATTTGCAATCATCTAGTTAATCCTAGCTTTCGGATTGCGGTATTTGGGCCTTTTAATCATGGCAAATCTACCTTATTAAATGCCATGCTAGGGAATCGCACCTTACCAATTGATTTAATTCCTACTACAGGCGCAGCGATTACTGTCAAGTATGGTTCTGATGTGCGAACTCGCATCATGTTGGTAGATGGTACAGAAATCTATCGCAGTGGCACAGAAGTTTTACAGAAGTTTGCTATTCTTGATGGCAATAGGCAGATGCGAAAAGATGTCGCATCGGTGGAAGTTTTTTGTCCGCATCCATTTTTGGAAACGGGTGTAGAATTTCTCGATTTACCGGGAACAAATGATCGGGATGAACAAGATAATTTAATCAGAGAACAACTATTAAGTGCAGATTTAGTTATCCAATTATTAGATGCACGTAAATTAATGACTTTAGGTGAGCGGGAAAACTTACGAGATTGGCTATTAGATCGCGGTATTAAAACAGTTATATTTGTTGCTAATTTTCTGAACTTACTCGAACCCGACGAGCAAAAACAAGTCCAAAATCGCCTCCTGTTTGTTGCAGAAAGCTTTCGAGCCGAATTACCTCCAGGTTTTAGTAATTTATATCGCGTTGATGCTTTACCTGCTTTAAGAGCCAGATTAAAAGGCGATGTTGCTGCTGCTAATAGTAGCGGTTTGGCGGCTTTTGAAACAGCTTTGCAAAATATTGTCGGGATTTTGCAACCGAATCATGGTAATGTGCGTTTGCCAAGAGTGGAGGCGATCGCTTCTCAAATCCAACACTTATTAAAAGCTAAAATTGACCCGATTGCTATTGAAATTAAATCTTTTGATGATAAACAAAATACTAAAACTGAAATTAAACAAAAAGCAGCCAACTTAATTTATAAAGGCTTTAATACTAGCTTGGGAGAGTTACGCGATTGGCTAGCATTACCCAACTTACTTACAAAATATCAAGCTGATGCGGCAGTTGCATTGGCAGAAAATAACTTTAAAGCTTGGCAAAGAAATATTCTGAAAAAAGACCTGAATCAAGTGCAATTGGCTGCGGTAAAATGGCTTTATCAAGCTTATGAATTTTTCCAAGAAGAACGGCCGCAAGATTTATTAATTCCCTTTCCTAGCGAACCACAAGTAATACTACCCTCAAAGCCAAGCAATAGCGATGATTTGAGTGAACCTGGTTCCATCGCTGTTGGTGGTGGTATTGGTTGGTTGTTAGGTGGGCCAGTTGGTGCTGCTGTTGTCGGGAGTATTTCTTATTTGTTAAACAAGAATATTCAAAAACAAGACGATAAATTAGCAAAGGAATCTTATCATCAGGAAGTCGCTAAACTTTGTATAACAGCAATTGAAGATTATTTATCGCACTTCAGCAGTCAAGGGTTAGCTATTTTGGCTGAATATGAGCAGAAAGCCGAAAAAGTAATTTGTTTTGAATTTAGTCAAGAACCGCAAGAAATTACTAATAAACGGGAAAATTTGCAACGGTTACAAAATGGTTTTAATCAGTTGTTGCAAGAGTTAGAAAAAGTCAAAATACTTTCAAATCATCAACCTTATAAAGAAATACCCAAATACAGCAACACCAATAGAAAATATTCGCCACAACCAAAGAGAGTTCAAACTTCTCCTGCAAAAGATAATAGTGTTAAGCAACAACAAGAAAATACAAATACTGCCAAGCATACTGAGACAAAGGTAAAATCTGTTTCACCACCACCGCCAAAAGCTTCTCCCTCTCCTCGGAAAGAAGATTTGGAGGCGAAATTTCGTGATTGGGAAATCAACGAGGAAATAGCGCGAATGAAAGCAGAGATGCAATCACCTGGTTCTCAAACTGGTAAACAACAAAATACAACTCAAAGCAACAAAGCACCCACTCAACCAAAAACCCAGACGGAAAAAGATCGGATTACTAGCGCCTACGGAATTTTAGGATTGCAAGCTTATGCTTCTCAGGCTGAGGTAAAGCAAGCTTATCGAACTTTAGTGAAAAAATGGCATCCAGATTTGTTTGTCAATCAGCCGCAAATGCTAAAACAAGCGCAAGAGAAAATGCACTTAGTTAATGAAGCTTACAGCATTTTGAATAAGAAATGAACAACCCCGACTTTTTGAGTAGTCTGGGTTCTTTAGATTCCATCCTAATTTTATTAGAATTAGGAATAGTCTTTGCAAAAATTTCAGCCTTGGTAAAATATTTTATGGCATCTCAAATAGACCTACATTTACCTAATGGAGTTTTACAACGCTTGCAAAATGTGAAAGATTTTGTAGGTGGAAGCGTTAACTCTCTAAGTAACTCAGCACAACAAGCTGGGGAGTCTTTGAATACAACAACTGATATAGCAATTGATAGAGTTACGAAAAATTTAGAACAAAGTTGGCAAACAGCAGAGCAATTTAAGAGTACAACATCGGGAGCGGTAAAAGGTGCGATCGCATCTTCTGCAAGTGATTGGCTAGCACAACACCCGATATTTTTTCGGTTAGTTCAAATAATAGGTTGGGCGAGTAATCACCCAATTATTAGTTTAGTAATTCTGCTGTTTGCACTTGCTCTCAGTTGGAGCATCATTAAAGCAATTGTCCGCTTGATTGAAACAGCTAGCTGGTCAATATTGCAAGTTCCTTTAAAATTGCTTCAGGCTTTGATTAAAGTTAGCTTTTTATCATTAGCTAAATTTGGAAGTTTTACTTTTCAACAAATCACAGGTGTTAAACAAGCTGATAACATACCAGTTTTACTTCCTGAAAATTTTCAACCAAATAAACAACAGCGATTAGCAGAAATTTCTAGTCGCTTAGAAGCAATTCAAAAGGAACAGAATGAGCTTTTACAAGAAGCAGCAGATTTAATTGCTTCTGACACTGTTGATATAGAAATCTCAAAAATTAAACAGCTAAAAAGCGCTGAATCACATCTTGGCTGAGTTCGGCTGTGGAACCGGAGGCGACAATACCACCTTTTTGCATGGCGTAATAATAATCAGCCTGACGGACAAAGTGTAAATGTTGCTCTACCAATAAAACCGAAATACCTGTGGTTTCGACGATGCGACGAACTGCCGCTTCGATTTCTAGAATGATTGAGGGTTGAATACCTTCAGTGGGTTCATCCAAGACGAGTAATTGAGGTTCTCCCATTAAAGCACGTGCGATCGCTAATTGTTGCTGCTGTCCTCCACTCAAATCACCACCCATCCGCGCAAGCATGGTTTTTAATACCGGGAATAAGCTAAAAACTTCTTCTGGAATTTCTGCTTTTTTAACTGGTTTCTTTCTCGCTTCCAACCCCAGCAGTAGATTTTCTTTGACTGTTAAACGGGGGATAATTTCTCGTCCTTGGGGAACATAACCAATTCCCAATTTCGCCCTTTGGTCTGGAGATTTAGAGTTAATTAATTCTTCAGCTAAGTTAATAGTACCGCTACGGGGTTTGAGTAAACCCATGATGGTTTTGAGTAGGGTGGTTTTACCTACACCATTGCGTCCGATTAGGCAGACCATTTGCCCGGATGGTACGCTTAAATCTACGTTGCGGAGAATGTGGCTTTCGCCGTAGTAAACATTGAGGTTAGAGATTTGTAGCATTAGTTCATGCAGAGGCGCACAGCCGCAGAGAGGAAGAATTGAGTTTTTATAGTTCTGTACAAGACGGAATTATTCAACAGTTTAGCGATGCTAGACGACCTTTGATACACAGGCGGCATCTCCCGCCTGTCTGTTGCAGCAGAGTGTTAGCCTGCTGAATGCAACAAACGAGTAAAACCTTCTTGCTCAAAGTGTTTATCAGTTGTTAATGCCTCCATAATTCCTTGCCTACGCATCAATACAAAGCTTACAGCATCACATAAGGAATAAGTTTTATCCTGTCTTGCTAATAATAAATCTATAGCTTCTCGATGTAGCGGCTCATCAACCCATACAATTTGAACGTTTGAATTGTTGATTAGTTCAAGGCTATATGACAGTACAATTGAACGGGAAAAGCCTCGAACTAATGCTAGAGCCACTAATTCTGCTAGAACATAGTTGTGCGTAAGCCGGGTTCTGCTTGTAGTAACAATCAGTTCAACTGCCCTTTGATGTTGTGGCTCATCTTTATGGAGAAAGCAGAGCAATCCTGATGTATCAAGAAGCATTATCTATATTCCAATGCTTAAAAGTCATTGGCATAAGCTTTTGCCAAGTCAGCATCAATGCTTTCATTGTCTATACCTGTGGCATAACCCAAGCTGATTGCACCTGCATAACTAAATAAGCGTTGATATGCTTCTTCTGACTGAACTTCTGGTTGTAGTTTAGTAACACTCAGAAGACGATGCTGCCCATCAACAACAGATATGACAATCAATTCTGCTACCGAAAGTCCGGCGGCATCAGCTTGCTGCTTCAAAGCTGCATAGACATCATCACTTAATTCCAGTGTTAGCAGTTGACTCATAGAAATAAACGATTTCAACTAAAACTAGGGCAATTATAGCTTTTCTCGATAAATATTAAGTCTGTAGCGATTACTCCCAAGTCTGTAGCGATTACTCCCAAGTCTGTAGCGATTACTCTTAAGTCTGTAGCGATTACTCTTAAGTCTGTAGCGATTACTCTGGTGTTTCTTACCTTTTGCCTCTTGCCTTCGTATATAGGACTCATATTTGATTTCTGAAAAAAATTCGGTATACCTTAATCTTCTGAAATCCTCTTGCAAGAGTGCCTTTTGCCTATTGCCTATCTACGCAAATAATTTCAGTAATCAAACCAGATTCCTATATGAGTAATTATCTACCGAGATATTACTGGTATAAGCTAAAAATTTCACGAGCAGAAATTGCGATTTATGCTGAACCGGAATCAGGTTTAATTGAGGCAAGCTAGCTCTAGAAGTATCTTAAAAGAGCAAATTTATGTCTCGTCAAAAACGTACATCCCGCGTTTTAGAAAAAGCTGAATTAAGAGCATCTGGGATGAAATCGATTGTTCCAAGCATTAAATTTGAAGAAGATTATACTTTAGAAAAACTGATTGAGTCAATCGAACAGTTACGTAACAAACTTGATGTTCATAATACCGCTCTGGCTATTGTTGACTCTTCTTTAACAGAAGTTGAAGAGATGGAAAAAAACTTGAAACAGCTTTCTGAAAAAATGTTAATGGTGGTTGCTATCAAGTACGGCAAAGACAGCGCTGAATATGAAATGGCGGGCGGTGTTCGCAATAGCGATCGCATCCGCAAAATGAGAGCAAGCCGCTTAAAAAATCTTGCAGAACAATCATTAGATCAGAATGGGAAACCTGCATAGAAAACCAGGTAATTTGACATTTGAGATTTGGGATTGAACAATCTAAAATCTCAAATGCTCCTCTACCTTTGGCTTCAGCAAGCTATAGATAGCCTGCAACTAAGCCAACGCCAGTTTAGCTAGGCGATCGCCATTCAAAATTGGTGTGCGCGCAGATTTTATTAAAATATTGAAGTTAACTAACTACGCTTGCACGATAAAGTCACTGGCAGCCAAAGTTGGTACATTAGAAAGAGTAGCAAATAGACCACCAGTACCGAAGGCGACCGCCGTACCATTTTGGTTGTAATACAAAGACCCATTGGTAGAATTGTAAACAATCTTAGCATTCAGCAATTCTCCAGTCAGTGGGATACCTAGAATATCAAGACTCGCAATTGCAAAATCACTGGCAGCCAAGCTATTACCTGAGGTAGAAGAGAGTGCGGTAAAGGTAGTCCTATCAAGTACAATCTTATCGCCTTGGGAGCGATTGAAGTCGCTGATGCTATCTTGACCGACATCAGCCCTAGCAAATGCAGCTTCTGTATCGTAAAGAAAACGGTCGGTCCCCGTACCACCAACAAGAACGTCATTGCCAGCGCCGCCGATAAGAACATCATTGCCAGCACCACCAGTGACGCGATCGCTGCCACTACGACCAATTAATCTGTCGTTGCCATTGCCACCATTGAGGGTATCATTGCCAGCACCACCGTCGATAGTATCACTACCATCATTGCCAACTAAACTATTGTTAAATTCATTACCTATAATTTGATCGTTAAAATTAGAGCCAGTCGCGTTTTCAATCACCACGCTGTTGGCAATGGTAAATCCTCCAAAAATGCCAGCAGCAAAAGAGACATAGCCACCAGCGCCTGCCCCGTCTTGAGCAGTATTCAGGGAGGCATCATTGAGATTGATATTTACACTCGATTGTGCGCTTATACCGCTAATTGTATCAACTCCACCAGCATCCCAAATACAGGAATAACTAGTACCAGATTGGTTGACACTAGGCAAGTAGTATGTATCATTACCAGTCTTGTAGCTATTATTTGGGCCGTAGAGATACTGAATGGCGGCAATATCAAACGCCATAGGCGTGCTTTGAAGACCGTAGCCTAGTCCATTTTTGTTACCATTCTGACTGTAAAACCCAGTATTGTAAGACATAGTGGTGTAAATGCCCTGGTTCAAGCCAAAGTTTCCTGTACTTCCAAAAGCTGAAGTAACCCCTGGGTAAATTGGCGAACCTCCTCCATTATCGTGAGGGTGAGCCAGCCCTAATCCATGTCCTAGTTCATGAACTGAAACGAGAAAGGCAAGGCTACCTGGAGTCCCAGCAACACTCCCACCCAGTCCTTCTCGATTAAAATAGCCTATTCCCTGGCCATTTTCTCCAGGAGGATTGAAATATCCCAACAAATCCCCACCTAACTGAGCATTATTCACGTTATACAAGCCCAGAGTAGCAGATGCATTATTATCTCCAGCATCTACAAATTGAATATTAGCAACTGCTGCCCAAGTGTTCAGAGCTTGTATTAAAGAATCTTTTCCCGCAGAAGTCCAGTTATTGGACGTTGTAGCGTAGTTATTGTAGGGATCGTCAAAACTTGCGGCTGTTGAATTCCAGAAAGAGTAATCAATCTTTGTTGGAGATGAACCTGAAGACGAATAATACTTCCCACCCCAGAGAATTCCATCAATGTAAACATTGTTTGTCAAAGGCTTTTGAGCAACAGGCAAAGTAGTAGCGCGAACCATAATTAATAGTTCCTAAATTTCAATTTTAATTAGTCATAAAAGAGGGAGAGGATGTTTTTTAAATACTGAATCACCAAGTAATTAAATAACTTCCTAGCAACCTAATATCAAGTTACAACACATCAGCAACATATTTAATAGCTTGTAAAAAATATCCTACTTTTCCTACCTTTCCTACTTTTCCTATCTTTAAGTGTTTATATTGAATATTCTTCTGTAACTTTGGAGGAAGAAAAACAATTGCAGGTTAGCGAACTACAGTTTTCACACTTATGTATAAGATGGAATTATTCAACACTTGGGCAAGAATAGATAACTTTATAATATTTATAGTGATAGTCTGGGTAGGGTAAGAAGGCAAAGCAAATGACCCAAAGGACGAAAACTCAAAAACTGCTGAGTTTTGAGGAGTATCTTAGCTATGACGATGGTACAGAGAGAATTTAGTCTTCCTGTTTTCCTAAATATACTTCAATAACACGGGAGTCATTTTGGACTTCTTCAAAATTACCTTCGCACAGCACCGAACCTTCATGTAACACTGTTACTTTCTTGGCAATTTGACGCACAAATTCCATATCATGTTCAATTACTAAAATTGAATGACTCTGCGCTAATGCTAAAAGTAGTTCGCCAATATTATATGTTTCTTCATCTGTTAAACCCGCAACTGGTTCATCAACAAGTAACAAATCAGGTGACTGTGCTACTAACATCCCAATTTCTAAACGTTGCTTTTCTCCATGAGAAAGTAAAGCGGCTTTGATATCTGCCTTCGGCGTTAAGCCGATGGTTTCTAATAATCCTTTAATATTATTTTTTTCAATAGCATTAGAACGTTCAAACAAAGTAGAAAAGACATTTTTCTTTTTATTACTAGTAATTTCTAGATTTTCGCGGGGCGTTAAATTTAGATAAATTCGGGGTGTTTGAAACTTACGTCCAATTCCCAATCGGGCAATTTTATATTCAGGTAAAGAACGTAGGTTTCTTCCTTTGAATAAAACTCGCCCTACAGTTGGTTGCACTTTCCCGGTAATTACATCCAGAAAAGTTGTCTTTCCTGCACCATTGGGGCCAATTACTACTCGTAATTCACCCACATCCATACTAAAGTTAAGCTGATTTAGCGCCTTAAAACCGTCAAAACTAACAGTTACATTTTCAGTTTCCAATATTTTCGCGTTCATGTTGCACTTCGGGGTCTTCTTCCAAGGTGGGATATGTCGCAATTTCTTGACGACGGTTGAAAAAGGAAATATTCTGACTACGCAACCATCCCACGATACCGTCAGGAAGGACTGTGACGACTATCAAAAATAGTGCGCCTTGGAAAAATAGCCAGATTTCAGCAAATTGTTCGCTTAAAAAAGTGCGGGCATAATTTACTAACAAAGTTCCCACAATCGCGCCAATTAAAGTAGCGCGTCCGCCTACAGCTACCCAAATCACCATTTCAATCGAAAAGGCAATATCCATTGCTCTAGGTGAGACAGAACCACTTTGAATCGTGTAAAATGCTCCTGCTATACCTGCGATCGCACCTGAAACTGCAAACACCAACACCTTAAAATCTGTAGGGTCATAGCCAGAAAATCTTACCCGACTTTCATCATCACGAATCGCTATTAACAACCTCCCAAAGCGTCCAGTTGTCAACCAGCGACAAATTCCGTAGGTAATTGCGAGAAAGACTACCGTTAGAATATAAAAAACAAACTGTGTTTTGGTATCGCTAACCGTTGCCCCAAACAAAGTTGTAAAATCTATGAGTCCGTTCGTCCCATTAAATAGTTTTTGTTGACCATTAAAGAAATTGAAAAATACAATAGTTCCCGCCTGAGTCAAGATAGAAAAATAAACTCCCTTGAGGCGATTCCGAAAAACCAAATATCCCAACAATCCCGCCAATAACCCAGGGATTAGTACTACCAAAGCTATTGTCAAAGGAAAAGAATAAAAAGGTTGCCAAAAAGCGGGAAGTTCTGTAACCCCATAAAGCCCCATGAAATCAGGTAATTCACCAGTAGGGACTTGCAGCTTCAGGTACATTGCGATCGCATAGCCACCCAAACCAAAGAAAATACCATGTCCCAAACTCAATAAACCAGTATACCCCCAAATCAAATCGATACCCAAAGCGGCGATCGCCAGCGACAAAAATCGTCCCAACAAATTCAGGCGAAATTCCGACAGCACCACTGGCATGATAATTATAAGGAAGAGTGCGATCGCGATCGCCACCCCCACCTCAATTAATAACCCTCCTCCCTTCTTCCTCATTCTCTGCGTCCTCTGCGTCTCTGCGGTTCGTTAAATATCAACAGTACGTCCCTTCTGCGGAAAAATTCCCCCAGGCTTCCACTGCAAAAACACAATAATCAGCGCAAACACCATCACCTTCGCCATACTCGTCGTCGCAAAAAAAGTAAACAAATCAGCCAAAGGCTTAACAGGACTCAACAACAAAGCTATAGTTCCAGAACCAATTAAAAAATTAGCCGTACCAATAGCCAAAGCAGCCACAATCGTCCCGGCTAAATTACCCACACCTCCAACAACAACAACCATAAAAGTATCAATAATATAGTTTTGTCCCGTATTTGGCCCTACAGAACCGAGTAAACTAATCGCACATCCAGCCACACCAGCTAAACCAGAACCCAGTGCAAAAGTAATTGCATCAACCTTTTGAGTTGGAATACCCAAACAAGCACTCATACTCCGGTTTTGCGTCACCGCCCTAATTCTTAAACCCCAGCTAGAACCTTGTAAAAATAAATAAATTCCTGCCACACAGATTATTGTTAAAACAATGATAAATAACCTGGCAAAAGGTAATTGTACACCACCTAAAGACATCCCCGCTTGTAACCAAGTCGGTGCAGTGACATCCACATTTTGAGCGCCAAACCAAGGTTGAGTCACAGCTAACTGATAAGATTGACTCAATAAATTGCCCATTGTAATTGTCACCCCTAGCGATAATAAAAAGATTGCCGTCACAATCCAATTACGAACCCTTCCGAAATCTGTGCGGGAATTTAAAATCCATAAACCTCCAAAAAACAATAGTGAAAATATAGCTATACTAATTATCAGTACCCAATTCACACTGCGAACGAACTGCTGAAAAATTAAACTTACTCCCCAAGTTGCTAGTAAAGTTTCTAATGGGCGGCCATAGAGATAACGAATCACGCCTCTTTCTAAAATTAGTCCTACAGCAGCCGTGAATATAAAAGCAATAATCAAAGCCAAAAATATATAGACTTCAAACCACACTCCGCCCAATTGTTTGCAGACATTTTGGACAACATAAGTTGTATAAGCGCCAAACATCATCAATTCACCATGCGCCATATTGATGACACCCATCAATCCAAATATAATAGCCAGTCCCAACGCGGCAATTAATAAAACAGCGCCAATACTAATACCATTAAATACCGCTTCTAAAAATCCTGCTAACACTTATTTCTCCTTATTTGTCATTGGTCATTTGTCATTTGTCCTTTGTTATTCACCAATGACTAATGACTAATGACTAATGACTAATTGAATTAAACTTTCTTGTACTTACCACCCTTAGCAGGGTCACTCCAATCACAAGCAAATCCCTTAGTTTCTTTCACAAATTGATTCCAAGGAACTGGCTCAACTGGCGCAGGAGTAGCATAAACAATATCAAACAAACCATCTAGCCTTACTTGACCAATTCGCACAATTTTAGATATGTGATGATTAGCATTCATTGTCACTTTACCTTCAGGTGCATCTATGGTTTGACCATAAGCCGCAGCACTTACCTTAGCTATGTCTGTAGTACCAGCTTTTTGTACTGCTTGCTTCCACAAATAAACTGCGATATACGCTGCTTCCATTGGGTCATTTGTTACCCGATTTTCACCATATTCTTTTTTGAAAGCTGCGACAAACTTTTTATTAGCTGGTGTGTCTACTGTTTGGAAGTAATTCCAAGCAGCATAGTGACCTTTGAGATACTCTACACCAATTGCTTTAACTTCTTCTTCGGCAATACTAACAGACATAGAAGGATATCTTTCTGGTGTCAATCCAGCACCTTTCAATTGTTTGAAGAAAGCAACATTGCTATCACCATTTAGAGTATTGTAAATTACACCTCCATTAGGCAAAGCTTGCTTAATTTTAGTGATAATTGGTGTAACTTCTGTGTTACCTAGAGGTAAATAATCTTCGCCAACTGTTTTACCACCTGAAGCTTCTAATTGAGCTTTAATAATTGTGTTAGCAGTCCGGGGAAAAACGTAGTCAGAGCCAACTAAGAAGAATTCTTTGCCCTTATTTTTTAACAGCCAATCAACAGATGGTTCGATTTGTTGATTTGGCGCAGCGCCAGTATAGAAAATATTTTTTGAACATTCTTGGCCTTCATATTGCACAGGATACCAGAGCATGTGATTTTTGCTCTCGAATACTGGCTTAACGTTCTTGCGGCTAGCAGAAGTCCAACAACCAAAAACTACAGCGACTTTATCTTGATCGATTAGCTTAGTTGCCTTTTCCCTAAAAGTATCCCAGTTAGAAGCACCATCTTCGGTAATCGCTTCAATTTGTTTACCTAAGACACCACCGGCAGCATTAATTTCTTTGATTGCTAATTTTTCAGCATCGACAACGCTTTTTTCACTAATAGCCATCGTACCACTCAGAGAGTGCAAAATGCCTATTTTAATGGTGTCACCAGTAGCGGCTGCTGCTGGTGAAGCAGTAGGTGCAACTGGACTCTCTGTAGCACTTGGGGAATTATTCGCGCAAGCCTTGAGAAAAAAGCTGCTTCCAAAAGTTAGCGAACCGTAGATTAAAAACTTGCGTCGGTTAAATTGTCTTCTCATATCTTTATGAATTTTCCTCTTGATGAATCAGCTAACTCATCGAAAGCTGACAATATCAATCTTTAAAGTGTGATATTAGTGCGATAGTTTACTAGGAAAAAGTGACGACTTATACAAAAAAGTTTGTTTTTGTAATAAAAAACAAACTTTTTAAAATTTATAGGACTAGCACTTTCCATCAAGGTAGGTTAATTTGTTATGCTCTTTAGTTGGGCTAAAATCTTAGCAGCTCAGACATGAGGTCGATTTTTGAGGTAGGTTCGTTTTAAGATTTACTCACTCTGGATCATTTTCTGTTTCGGTCAGATGCCCAATACCTCCACGACCCATCCCTGATGCCCTAGTCAAGATTGCATCTTATGGAAGTTCCTCAAATCTCAATATCCATAGGAGACTAAAGAAGGAAGATTGAAAAAGAATTCAGAAGCGATGCCCTGAGCTTGCCGAAGGGTCAGAATTCAGGAGTCAGAATGAAGACGTTCACGGACTCGCTTGCCGCCGGCGCTATCAGTGGGGGATTCAGACCCGCCACTGTCTTGTTGACCACTAAATCTTTGATTTAGTGGGGATCTTAAACTCCTGGATTCATCTACCAGCGATGCACTGAGCCTAGTCGAAGTGTCGCACAAAATTTATTCTGTTAGCGGTAGCGAGGCGTTTAGCCCATTTTGACTCACCTCGACTGCGCTCGGCGACCACCTGACTCCTGAATTCTGTTTCGATAAAACATATCTCATTGGTCTTGAAACAGCAAAGGCTGTAACTAGTTAAGGAGGATTTATGCGTGCAGTACTGATGGCGGGGGGTTCGGGAACGCGGCTTCGCCCGTTAACTTGCGATTTACCCAAACCGATGGTGCCGATTCTAAATCGACCAATTGCCGAACATATTATCAATCTTCTCAAAAGACATCAAATTACAGAAGTTATTGCGACATTGCATTATTTACCTGATGTCTTGCGGGACTATTTTCAAGATGGCAGCGATTTTGGTGTTCAAATGACTTATGCTGTCGAAGAAGATCAGCCTTTGGGTACAGCAGGCTGTGTAAAAAACATTGCTGAACTTCTTGATGAAACCTTTTTAGTCATTAGCGGTGATAGCATAACAGATTTTGACCTCACGGCTGCGATCGCATTTCACAAACAAAATAAGTCAAAAGCTACTTTGATTTTAACCAGAGTTCCCAACCCGATTGAGTTTGGAGTGGTGATTACCGATGAGGAAAGACGAATTCGGCGATTTTTAGAAAAACCCTCTAGTAGTGAAATTTTTTCCGATACCGTCAACACTGGCACTTACATTCTCGAACCAGAAGTTTTGGAATATCTGTCAGCCAACATTGAATCCGACTTTTCTAAAGACTTATTCCCCTTATTACTAGCAAAAGATGAGCCAATGTATGGTTACATCGCTCAAGGTTACTGGTGCGATGTTGGTCACTTAGATGCCTATCGTGAGGCTCAGTATGATGCCTTAGATCAAAAGGTAAATCTCGATTTTGCCTACAAAGAAATTTCCCATAAATTATGGGTAGGCCAAAATACTTACATCGACCAGACGGCTGTGATTGAAACTCCAGCAGTGATTGGTGATAATTGCCGCATCGGTGCAAGAGTACAAATTGAGGCAGGAACTGTAATTGGCGATAATGTCACTATTGGCGCTGATGCGAGTCTCAAACGCCCCATAGTCTGGAATGGGGCATTTGTTGGCGATGAAGCACATCTTTCTGCCTGTGTAATTTCCCGTGGCGCTCGTGTAGACCGCCGCGCCCATGTATTAGAGGCTGCTGTTGTAGGTTCGCTTTCTACGGTGGGAGAAGAAGCCCAAATTAGTCCAGGTGTGCGCGTTTGGCCCAGTAAAAAGATTGAGTCAGGGGCAGTTTTAAACATTAACTTGATTTGGGGAAATACCGCCCAGCGAAATTTATTTGGACAACGCGGTGTCCAAGGATTAGCTAATATCGACATTACCCCAGAATTCGCTGTGAAATTGGGATCTGCTTACGGTTCAACTTTGAAACCTGGTTCTAAGGTAACAGTTTCCCGTGACCAGCGTAATGTCTCTCGGATGGTGACGCGATCGCTCATTGCTGGTTTGATGTCAGTAGGTATTGATATTCAAAATCTCGATGCTACAGCTATCCCCATTGCCCGCACGGTTATACCCACAATGTCGGTAGCTGGTGGTATCCACGTCCGAGTACACCCCGATCGCCCTGACTACATTTTGATTGAATTCATGGATGCCAAGGGCATTAATATCACCAAAGCCTTGGAAAAGAAAATTGAAGGGGCTTATTTTAAAGAAGATATGCGGCGGGCGCTAATTCATGAAATTGGCGATGTATCTTATCCTAGCCAAGTCATGGATCGTTACTGCACTGCTTTTGAGAAACTATTGCATGTTCATACACTCCGCAACAGTCGCGCAAAAGTGGTGATTGACTATGTTTATGCCGTATCAGGGGCAGTTTTACCCCAAATGTTGGATAAATTTGGTGCTGATGCAGTAGTATTGAATGCCAGTGTCAATAAAACGGCGATGTCAATCACCGATCGCGAAGGATTGCTGACTCAGTTAGGTCATGTAGTGGAGGCATTAAAAGCTAACTTTGGTGTGCAAGTATCCGCTAATGGAGAACAGCTGATTTTAGTTGATGAATCCGGCTATCCAATTCGTGGGGAAACTTTAACTGCACTGATGGTAGACATGATTCTGACAGCTAACCCCAGAGGAACGGTAGTAGTGCCAGTTCATGCTTCTAGTGCCATTGAACAAGTCGCCCGTCGCCATGACGGCAGAGTGATTCGCACTAAAGCCAACCCGACAGCTTTAATGGAAGCTTGTCAGAAAAACTCGAATGTGGTATTGGGAGGTAGTGGAGATACTGGTTTTATTTTCCCGCAACTGCATCCGGGATTTGATTCCATGTTCTGCATTGCGAAGATAATTGAGATGTTGACTATACAGGAGCGATCGCTTGCTGCGGCGCGGTCAGAATTGCCCCGTGTAATTCACAAAAGTTATACAATCCGTTGTCCGTGGACAGCCAAGGGTGCTTTGATGCGTTACTTAGTGGAAACTCACCCAGCCCAAAACCTAGAACTCATCGATGGAGTAAAAATTTGTCAACCCTACGATGACAGTTGGTTGTTAGTTTTACCAGATGCCAGCGAACCACTGGTGCATTTGTATGCAAATAGCAACGATCGCGAATGGGTAGATGAGACTGTGAGAAACTACCGCACTCGTGTTCAGTCGTTTGTGGAAAGACAACAAGAATATCAACCAGCCGAAGTGTAATTCGTAATACTTCGGCTACGCTCAGTACAAGTTCGTAATTCGTAATTCGTAATTGAATTTTTTAATTACGAACTACGAATTATATTGACCACCCACCCAACTAGCAGAAGGAAACTAAGCTTTTATGTTTGCTTCTGTAGTTTACTTTTCCCCAAACCAAATTCTGAGTTGAAAATCCAAAACCCGAGTAGTATTGAAGTCCGTCCGCCTTTTCGGTTTGTTTCCTGAAATACTTTACAAAAATTTACTTAATCTAAATGATAAAAACTTTCAATAAGTCTGATAGGATATCTTCAGGCTTATTGAGATAGATATTCATTAAGCTGATAATATATCTCAGCAAGGCAAATAGGTATCGTGGCGATCGCAAATCCATATATTAGGCGAAAATATGTCGAAAAAAATCGGTCTGTTTTACGGTAGTCAACTAACAGACGAGCGAATTAAAACTTGGGTTACTCAATTGAAGACAGAATTTGGTTTGTAAAGATTTGAGGCACACGGCTAGCTGTGCGCCTTTATGGAAATTGATAATTTAGAAGTTATAGGTATTTATGTCTGATTCATTTGATGTTTTGTGGTTGAATGCCAGTCCTGTTTTGCAGCGTTTTGATCAACCATTACTTGAATACTTATCTGGGCATATAAACGTCGCCCAGTGGGAATATCAGCAAACCAAAGATGAAGCGAGTTCCATAGATCAAGCTGTGGATTTGCTGTATGAGTTTTTAGAATGGCGCGATCGCCCCGTGCATTTAGCCGGTCATGGGATGAGTGGTGCGATCGCCTTAACCTTTGCGCGGCGATTTCCGCAAAAAGTGCGATCGCTAACCTTGTTGGCTGTAGCAGCTCAACCTGCAAACAATTGGCAAGCTCACTATTACTTTCAACGACAGCTTTTTAGCATCAGCCGTGAGCTAGTTTTAGCAAGCACCGTTCGCAGTCTATTTGGAAATCAACCACCTCACACCACTAAAAAGTTAGTAGCTGCCTTAGATAAAGATTTAGAACAATCTCCCACGTCACATTCTTTATTTAAGTTGGTTTATTTACCCAAGGGCGGAGTTTCTATGCCAATGATGGTATGTGGTAGCAAGAGCGATCCGGTAGTCAACCCAACTGTATTGCATGACTGGTTGAATTGGTTGAAGCCAGAAGATAAACTCTGGGAATGCCCACAAGGATATCATTTTTTTCACTACTTCTATCCTCAACAGGTTGGTGAAGAGATTTTGAGTTTTTGGCAACGCCACCATCCGCATCTATGGGAAGCATCTGCACTATCTTTTAGCAGTTCTACAAATTAATAACTTTGAGAATGCGATCACACTTGTGAAATTTGGGGTGTAATGGGGTGCGATCGCCTTTAGTGTTGGCGCTGCGATCGCGAATTATTGATGGTTCAGCCTTTCAAGCTAGGTGTAATCATTCGCATAGGTGTTCTTGAAAATAAAGGCGATACCTCAAAGTCGTGTTGAAGTACTTCAAAGTCGTTTTGAGGTACTTCAAAGTCGTTTTGAGGTACTTCAAAGTCGTTTTGAGGTACTTCAAAGTCG
>NZ_JAVRBY020000094.1:0-19626 GCF_034531035.1 Nostoc sp. DedQUE02
GCAAGGTGCAATTAATTGCGCGGGGAAGTGTGATTGTTGCGCTAAATTGCAGCGTCAAATCGACAATATTAATGCAAGACTGGCAACAATAAAACCAGTTAATGAGTTATCGCTAAAAAACTCAATTAAGTCATCATTGCAACCTGAACTTACTACTATTGCAGCTGGTGCTGTAGCGGTGGCAACCAACAAATTACAACCACAGGTAAACAACGCTGTCCAACAATCAAGGCAAGCGCTAGAGAGGGTTTTCCGTGCGGAAAAAAATGCTGATAATGGCTTGGCAGTAGCTCTTAAAACCGCTCAAAATGCTGGCGTCGATAGAGCAGAAATTGCAAGAATTTCGCGCTTGGCGTATCAAGCCAACAATACGGCGAACACAGCATCATCTGTCGCAGGAACATCTACGAAGGTTATTAATAATGCGCTCAACACCGCCGAACAAGCACAAAAGAAAGCATCACTACTTGAAAAGCAGTCAGCAGATGCATTTAAACGGTTGAATCAAATAGAAGATATCGCTAAAGCAGCATCAAGGGAATCAAGTCTTGCAAAGGGATTGTCAAGTCAGGCTATTACCAAATCAGGGCAAGCGATATCTGATTCCGCAGGTGCGGTGAAAGCAGCAATAAACGCATCGGCTGAAGCAACGGGGTTAAGGCAGGTTGTCAATGGCATTGGGACAAGAATTGATGGTTTAGGTAAAGCAATAGGGGTACTTGAGAAAGCAACTGCTGACGCTGTGACAAAAGCAGCAAGAGCGATAGGGATAAGTAGTGAAGCGCTTTCTGCGACTGCAAGACTTGCTGGCAGGATATTCGAGATATTTCAAGTCATCGGAACAATCTTCACTATTATTGAACAGCTTGGAACGCTTGAGGTACTAGGAGGACGCATCGACGCGATAGAGCGTGAGTCACAGTTCATCAGCAACAGTGTATCAACCATCCTTGGTAAGTTATTGGGGCTACAGAATCGCATTGGGGTAAATGAGTCTGATATTAGAGCCGTTAGGAGTATCGCAGTTGATGCACGATTAGCAGGTGAGAATGCCAAATCACAAGCTGGTGCAGCGCAGATTACAATCGCAAGAGTAGAGGGATTTGCTACTACTGCTATTAGCAAGGCTGATCAAGCTCAGTTGACCGCAGACGGTGCGGTACGCAATGCTACACAAGCAAACGAGAATGCTATCACTGCCTACAAAAAGGCAACAGAAGCTCAAGGCATTGGTGAAGCCGCAAAACGGGTTGGCGGTGATGCACTAAGTAAAGCAGGAACAGCACTCACTACAGCACTTACAGCAATTACTCTATATCAAGGAATAAAAGCGCTAAGAGGTATACCTGGTATACCGGGAATACCAGGAAAACAGGGTGAAAGAGGTCTGCAAGGTATTCCCGGTAAAGACGGCGTAACAACCGTGATAACGCTACCTGGTGTTCCTGGTAGAGATGGAAAGAATGGTATCAATGGTTTACCTGGGAAAAATGGCAGGGATGGTAAGGACGTGAATCCAACTGATATCGCAAGCTTAAGGGCGTTGATAATCTCTCAACACGCAGCAACAAGGACGAATATCAATGCAACATCAACGGGACTAGTGAATGGTGTAAGGGTGTTTTTCACTACGCAGTTAGCAGCAATAACAACATTGATAACGACTATTGCCAGTAACACTTATGTCGAAAAAGCGTTAGCAGTTCTTACGTTCGCGGCAACAATGCATAATGCCTTGATGTTAAGTAACAATCTAGGGGTAACGCTTGGTGGGATTATAAATACTGTATTGGGATTGATACTACCAAAAGGTTTAGATGGTACGCCTATAGATATTTTTGCTATCTTGAATACCACCATAGAGGCGCTCATAACCAATGCTGTGGGTGCGGATAATTACGTTAAGTTGAAAGCAGAATTTGCAGCAGCTAACAGAATTTATCAAGCCACAATAAACATTTTTAACGCACTACAAAATGCCCAAAATGCCATTATGAATGGACTGGAAGTGATAGGTGGACAACTTGCTAAGGTTGCTAATGCTTTAAAAGGTTTTAACGTTGTAGGTGAGAAAGCGTATGAGTTCTTTAATCCTCAGCCTAACTTTCATAACCGTACAATCATGGCACTCGAACAAGCCCAAGAAACTGCTAATACTATCGAAACAGTAATACAAATACCAGTGAGTATTGTTGACGCTCGTAACCAGATTGTGGATGCTGACAACGAATTCAAAGCAGCAATAAAAGGTGATAAAAATCCTGATGGTAGTGATAAAACACCAGGTATAACAATCGAAGAACACAAGCCTACCAAGGATGAGTTTGACCTTGGCGCTGTAATATCAGGAGGATTTGACGATATCTTTGAAAGCTTTTTTGACGCTGATGATTGATTATGCCAGACTTACCATCGGACAGATTGCCTGATAAGTTCAACGAAGCGAAACACCTGAAAGAGCAATACCTTAAGGAATTCAACAGACAGGTAGAAAAATATTTCAGTGACCTGCCTTCAGACTGGAAAGAAAACGTCGCAGATGACCGCTCGTCGATGAGGGTTGCTTGCACAATGAAAAGTACTGACAGTTTTTCAATGCTTGAGATGAGGCGGTCGTTTTTCTTCGACTTATTAGGGCAAGGACGCAAGAATCTTGCCGTGATACATGGAAGTTACGAGAGTTTCGATGCGCCCGTTGAAGGACATCCAAAAGTGAAACTGTACTTCTCTCAGGATGCCGGAAGTGTGCCAAAAGGGTATACGAAGGTTGATGCTGAGATAAGCTTCAGGCTAATGAATGAAACTGCTGCAACATTTACACCTACAGATGCTCACGCATTAGCGGTGAAGATAAAACAACAATTTGTAAGTGCTGGTAAAGGAGTACAGTTTACCAAAGGTAAAGATATCTACGCTTACAAGGACACAGCAAAGGGATACAGACTTCAGGTATATAGCACAACTGAAGCCGATGCTGTAGACATCATCAAAAGATGCTTAGAGATTCAGAATGTCACTTTTTTAGAGAACAACCTCACTAAGCACGAACCTAAGAAAACTTCTCAACCTAAGACACCTAAGAAACTTGTGTATGGTAAGGAGCGTGAAGGCAGGCGTTACAGACCTATTGCCAACGTTCGTTTTAGGTATGCTGTCGTAGAAGTGCCAGGAATGAATAAAGAAATAGTGCTTTATGATGTATCTGGTAGAATGGGCGGATTGATATTTTGAAAGTAGGCTTATAAATAAAAATGTCACTTAAACATGTCACCTAAACTGACATAAAAAAATGCCATCTAAGTATGTCACTTTACAACAATACCCCAGGATAGTGTAATGCTACCTTGGGGTATTTTTTTGTCGTGTGGGTTTTATTGTTTGTCTTGCAGTAACTTGTCAATTAATTCTTGTTGATTGCGTAATTGTTCCTTGAGTAGGTCAAGTTCTGATTGTTGTTGAGAATGCTGATTGACTGGCAATTCAGGGTTGATTTGTGTTGCATATCTCGCAATGTCTCTGTAATGTTTTCTTGACATCTCCTCACTGTGTTCACACCATGCATTGACTATTGCCGCATCCCTACCTAAATCGAATATTTGGTGAGTAATGAAAGTATGACGTGTGTTGTAACAAGGTAAATATCTTTTTACTTTACCCTGCTTGATTAACTCAGGAATAATACCTTTATTGCGAGACCCCTCATACCCATGCCATACACGTTGTAGTGAATCAGAATTTATTGCTTTGCCTGCCTTGTTTTTAAATAAATTCTCATTTGGTTCACCTTGTGGAATAGATTTCAAGAGATTCCATAATTCCCCATTTTTAGGCATGGGAAACATACGCGTTGTATCGTTTTTAGTGGATTTATAGATTTTGAGACGATTATTGTAATTCCTTCTCAGTAGTATCCTTTCCTTGTCCCATTCAACATCTACCCACCAAATAGCAATTGCCTCACCCGTCCTACAGCCAGTGAGAAATTTAAATTTAATGAGATTGTAATAATGTTTGACTCTACTACTATCACTTTGGATGTATTTCAATATTTCTTGTGCCTCATCCCATGTATAAGCCTTGCTTTTGTCTAAAACGTCGTCATCATTCTCTATTTCCTTATTTTGGTCAATAACACGCTCTCGCTTAGTCTTGGTATTGATATCCTCTGCCATTCCATCAAAAAGATTCTCGTTGACCTTTTTTTGCTTAATAGCTAATCGGTAGGCTTCTGATAAACAAGATAAAATTCGTTTAACTGTTGAATGACTGTAATTGATTAACAACCAGTTACGCATCTCTAGAGGAGACTCCCCTGTTTTGTCAAGCGATTTTTTTATAGCACGCAAATACTCCCCCCTGAACTTCAATTGATATACAGTTTCAGATAGACTCTCTCTCCTGAATGAACAGTACATATCCCACACTTCCATCAAGCTTAGTTCTGGTTTAGGTGGTAGTCGGTCGTCTGAGACAATCTCAGTCTTCACCAGCCTCAGCCTTGCTTGTAACCCGTATTCTTTTAAAATCTCCTGATACCGTCCCAAGTCAAAATTCCCTTCGCCGTCATCTAGTTTCCCGTCCTCAAGCTCAATCTGTAGTCTCCTTTGCAACTGGCTAGCTTTACTTTCCCAGCCATCCACTAACGAGATACCTGTCGCTAGCTTTATTTGCCCCTTATTGCAATAACTACGCGGAAAACAGGCTTTAACGCTCCCTGAGTCAATCCTGACAGTTACTTGCCCTTTCTTAGCCTTGCCTGTCGGTGTTTTTGATGAATTTACCATAATGCTCACTTAATGCTCAAAATTTAAAATTCAGTTTTTAAATAACTGATACTTAAGTATTGTAGCAGACTTATTGTCTACAGCGATGCGGACAATAGGCATATTGATTCAATGCCGCAATGGAAATATATTCTAGTGAAGGGGATAGGTGAGAGGTTACAGGGAACAGAAAATTTTTCATATTTTTACTCATTGCGTATTGATTAGTCGATTACGAAGAGTAGTAAGCATTTTACTGATTTCTGTAATCAAAAATAAAGTGGAGTTTGCTTGTGATTGAGGTATATAATTCAACCTTACAGTCAGCATTAAAAAAGTTTCTGTTTCCATTAACGAGCCTTTAGCGATCGCTAAAAAGTTTGCATAATCTTTTTTCGTTCCTCGTGCATGGCCCTCAGCTATATTTGCTGGTACTGATACTGCTGCTCTAGTGATTTGTGAAGTCAATCGATAAGTTTCTGTTGCTGGAAATTTAGCAGTTAATTGATATATCTGCACTACCATATCCATTGATTTTTGCCAAACAATCAAATCTCGATGCGACTCTATTTTCATAGGTGATAGGAAAGAGGTGATAGGGGATAGGTGACAGGTAACAGATAAAGCTAAGTTTTATTTGATACATTATTTATAACCTATTCCCTATCCCCTGTCCCCTGTAACCTACGTGCCATTCCCATACCCATTGTTGTTTTTCTGCCGACACCAGTATATAAAGCAAAGTCAGCTAAAGCATTAATTTGCTTAATTTGTATTGGTTCAACTGTCCCTAAAATCTTATAGGTAACTTCGCCAAGGATGCCAATAAATTTACTACGAGAATCAGCTAATATTTCTGTGTGAATATTGACAAATGAGGGAAATATTGATTCAATTGCAATCTGAGTAAATTCTATGCCACTGTATTTATTCCACCGTGAAAGTAGGGAATTAAATACAGATTCTCTGGTAGGAAGGGTAGTATCATACTGTCCTTGACGGAAGGCGGTAGGTGTGGAGAAGATGAGATTTATGGAAGAATTGCGTAGCTTGCCGCCGTAGGCATCGCTAGCTTCTTCGTATAATTGAGCATAAGTCTTGGCATTCGCCCAAGGTTGAATAGATTGGGGTGTGCCTTGAATGCTGGTAATATACAAATCAGCCGGGCCAAGATGCCAAGGGCGATTGGGATTAAGATTTAGCCAGAGTTGGGTAAGTTTGCCAAATAAAGTGTCATCTAATAAAGAGATGCGCCACCAACAAGGTGTTCCGCCGGGAATGGGTTGTTGATGTGAATATTGCAATTTCGATCCCTCCCTACCCCCCTTCAAAAGGGAGGAGTTAGTTTGCAGGGGAGAGAGAGTGAAGGCTTTATCTGCGGTAGAATCGTGCAAGCGATCGCCTAGTTCTTTATCTACAGAACTAACAAGGGTGAGAAATAGGGCGTGGAGATGTCTACCTGTAAGATACTGTGGTGGAATGGGCGATTGAGGTAGCAAATTCAACACTAAACTATGAGGCATACTTTCTCTTTTTGGTTGTAGACTGAGTGATTCTTGACTCTACAGTGAACTCAGGGATTTCCTGGAGTTCAGCATCACTCAAACTATACTGTTCACAAACGAGACTTAGGCGATTTCCTGGAGTTTTGACAGCGTTAACCGAATGAGTTAAATCACCTTGAAAATAAACTAAAGTATTGAATTGGGGTTTAATTTGCCCAAGTTGGCGTTTGTGCGATCGTAATACCAGTTCTCCCCCTTCCATATCCGCAGGTACGCGCACATAGAGAACACTGACAACCGCAGGCGGTTCAATGGTTTTGGAGTAGGAACGCAGGGAGCGATCGATATGCGGATCGACGCGGGAGCCTTCTTTGAGTTGTAAAGGATTGAGGTAAAAAGCATTACAACTCGGTTGGAGAGCCAAATCGAGGTAAGGTTTGAAGTAGGGAAACTGCTGTTCTACTTTTGCTAATCCAGAACGCTGGAACACTACAGAAAATCCTTTGGTGGCGACAAAATCGCGGTTAAGGTTGTTGATAGCAAAGTAAGGACAAGCTTGGATTTCTCCCCACAAGTTGTTGAGGTAATCGCTGGGGAAGGCGTTGGTTTGTTGTTGATAGTGTTTCACGGGTGGGGAGCGTACAGAACTAACAGGGGTTAGAAATTGTAACGTAATTTGTGACTGGATGCTAGAACCTGCCAAAAATAAAAAACGTGATAAAGGTTTTAGGAAGTTAGTTAACTCCGAAAATGATATTCTATCCGAACTGGAATTTTTAAGTTTTGAATGCCATCAAATTGATAGTATTGACCTCGCATTTGGACGTTTTGAATTAAGCTAACTGGAGGCATATTCACAACATCATAGCTAATCACTTGATTCGTGAACATTACATCTAATGGATTTAATGGATGTGTACAAGTGAATATACCTTCAGCAATTTTAGGTTTTGGTAATTGTTCTACTGTCACTTCAGCCTTGCTCATCCATTTACCCAGACGAATCCACTTTGTTAGTTTGAGTTCTTTTTGCGAAATGACAAAAAACTCAAATTTACTTTCTGGTGCTATTTCTTTTGCTCTGCCAAAACTAGGGATATTTTTCTGTGTTTTCTCCATTTCAACGTGGTAATTGTTGTTAGCATATTTCCAGGTGTTGAGGATAGAAGAATGATTGAGCGATCGCGCCGGAGTTACATAAATTCCTTGTTGATTGAGTGGCGTTAAATGCTCCTCATATTTTGGCACTTGTTCAGGGCAAAAATAGCGATAAGAATGTTCTTCAGCAACGGTGGTAGAGTAAAATGCATTATCAACTAACAAGAGTGCATAACAGAGAGCGTAATTGTGAATTACTGGCTCTGTTTCATACAATCGTCCGATTTCACGAGTTGCGTAATAGAGGCTGTCATGAAGTTCTATTTGACAGCGATAAATAAACACCATTACTCTTTCCCCGCTTTAGCAGCAGTTTTCTTCTTGCTGATATGCTTATTGGCATAAGCTTTAGCTTCTGCATCAGCCTTTTGCAAAATTGTCTGAATTCCTTTCTCACTTCCTGTTAAAGTTTTGACTTCATTAATTAGGGATATAAAAGTATCACCAATGAAATCTGTATGAACAATAAACTCATCAGCCATCAACGCCTCAATAGCATTCTTAGCAGCAGTAATTACATCATCTTCATCTAGTGGATCGGGAGGATTTATAGTATTATTAGATTTCATTTGGTCATATATTGCCTGAGTCCAACGCAGGTTACTAGTAATTTCTCCGTCAGCAAATACAACACCAATCAACTCATTTCTGACGCGACCTGTACGGGTTGTTTGCGCTCCATAGTGACGAGTTCGCAAAATATTATTAAAAACGTAAAGAAAGCTAGCCTCAGTAGGGTCTTTCAATGTGACAATACTAGGGAAGAAAACTTGCGGTCTAATATGGTCTTGCTGATTAATTCGACTGGTAACTTCACCAGGTTTAGAACCATTTTCACCTTTGGAAGCCATTGTGCCATTTTCATAAGGAGCATTGAGGGTGAATGTTTCGTGTGATTCATCAAAAGCTGTAATTGAAAACGCCGTGTCTACTACAACTTTTGATTTTTCAGAGCCAGAGTCACCAATAGCAAATCCGTAAATGATGCAATCAGGATTATCCATTGCAAAATTCACGTTGTATTCGCATTCTTCAGCAGTCATCAAGCCATAGTTACGCAGCAATTCCCGACCAACTAAACGCTCTGGAGTAGACTGTTTGCGTTTGAACATTGACAAACGGCTAATTGTGGTTTTGTCTTTAACTCCTGCTCTTACGCGTGCTTTATTCAGTTCTGCATCTGTCTGGAATAGTGGATAAGATTCGGTAATACGGATGGTTAAAAAATGGGCATATTTCCCCATTGGTTTGTATGGAATTTCAGCTTGAAAGAATTTGGATTCAACAGTTTTTAAAATTGCCATGATTTTCTCCAAAAAATTGTTTACTACTTGTTTACTTTTAGAGTAAGAATTTATTCCGGTTCATTAACATCATCTATTACAGGAATATTTTCATTTCTTCCTGCATTTTCTTTGTCATCTTCAAGACGATAAAGAAATTCGCAAGTATCCCTAATTAAGTTGAGTTGACGACCAGCTAAACGAGCGCGATCGCCTGCAAATGAGTTATCAAATACCTCCACCACAAAATACTTGGCAAAATCTAGAACAGCTTGTCGTTCTTCTTCTCGTTTGCTCATAATCCAGCGCCCCTCAGCAGTAGAAGAATGAACGCGATCCATGAGTTTAAAAACTTCTGCTGCAACAGCTGCAACTAATGTTTCTCCTTGAAACACACTTGACTCAGCTTTGAGTATAGTTTCAGCCGCAATATCAACTGGTTTCAACACAGCATTAGATTTAGGATTATAACGCTTATTAGCTCGATAAAATCTGCGGTATAAATCTGTTAATTTCTTAGGATGATTCAGACTTGATGTTTCTCCCACAATTAATTGCTCCATATTAGTGTCATATTTCACATAAGGGTCAAAACAAGGATAAAAATGATAGGCATAAAGCCGGATTTTTTCAATTCGCGCTGTTTCCGAACCCTGGTTACGCACCCAGCGATTGAGATAAGAAAAGACGTACAACGGACTGGTTTCAAAATCTTTAGCCAGTTCTGTAAATCTTCCCCAGTTGGCATCGTAACCAGACTTACCTTGTCTAGCATTCACATCTAAATGAATGGCATAAGCGGCGGTAAGCACATTTAAAGGTGCTGGGTATTGGATACCGTTTTCATTCCAACCTTCGAGGATGTAATCAAGACGGAAGCGATCGCGCCTTACTAAAGCCCGGAAAGCATGAGGCGCACTATCAAGGAAAACGCTTTCCTCAAATTCAGCCCCATCATTAAAAGGTGGAATTGGTGACTCTGAAACCACAGTTTTAACATCTAAAATCATCGGGAAAGCAAACGCTAACCAAGTTGGCATTACCCAAGATTCTGTATCGGTGCTGTCTCTTCCTGGCGGGAGCGCCATGAAGTAAAATGTTAAAGGCTGGTCTTCAGGATAGGAAAGCTTAAAGGTGCGATCCTTGTCACGCTGGAGGTTTTCATCAATTAAGAAACTATCTACACTTTGGTAGCGATCGCGCCCCAAATTCGCCTGTAAATCCTTACTGATAAAATGATTGCGAACGCTGGTATCAAAGCGAGTTTGAGCAATACCATTGTATGCTTTCTGCAAAAACTTGTTAGTCTCTGGAGTAAAGTAATAAGTAGGATAAAAGTAGAGATAGCGATATTTACCATCTTCAAATTTCTTACCTACAGCTTGAGTTTGATTCATCAAAATTTGCCTCAGCATTATCTCCATACCTGCAATACTGGAAATATTACGTTTAGCGTTAGCACCTCTTAACATTTGCTTATTGGTATAAACTTGTGGCGTAAATAAAACTGCTGATTCCATTTGCTCAGTAACCGTGTAAGCAGAATGAGAAATTGAGCAGATTAATTGTTTCCCTCGCCCTGGTTTTTTCGCGGCGTTGTAGTTTGCCAACTCCTTAAAAAAGATTTCGGCTTGGTCGGTAGCTGATTTTTGTCGCGTTTCAGTCGGAAGTATAATCACACGATCGCACCAATCCCTTAAATCTTTCCATTCATCAGGTAGTTTGTACTGATTAATGATTGGTTCAATAACTTCTATCCATCGATTAACCAGACTTTGACAAATTTCACGAAGGTCTTCTTGTCCTGGATTACGTTTAAGGTATTGCGTTGCAATATAATACCAGTCATACGCTATGCCTCCAGTATCTTTAAGTTGCTGAAGTGCAATAACTTCAGATTTATACTCAGATAAATTAAGAAAATCAATAGCTATCTCTGTAAGATTAATAGTTGGAATTGAAGGGAGTTCTTTGTTGTTTTTAATTAGGGCTTTAACTCTATCAAGATACTCTTTCCAAAATTTTCCAGTTATTAAAGCTCCTAATTCTGCCAAATGATCTATACGAATATCTTCTGCAAAATCGATTTCGATATTCTTAGCTAAAATACCTTTACGCTGGAATTGAGCTAAATTAGTAGCTTTATCTGCTGCCTTGCTGGTTTTTACTTTACTCGGTACTGCATCAACGGTAAACTGCATTAAGCCTTTGATGTCGAGGAAGAGATTGTAGTAGTCAGCATATTTCATCCCAATATTTCCCCGACTGAATCCAACTTTTCGGAGTTGAAGTTGGTTAGCGCAGAGTTGTTTTATCGTATCAATAACGCGATCACCTAATCCTTCTCGACTAATTTTTGGAGCATCTTTTCTAGCTAAATAAATTACTCCTGTGGGTAGGTAAAGCAGTATTTCATAGTAGGTTTGATCCTCAGTATTGAGGCTAGTGTATGCTTCCATTAAGGCATTATTAACTACATTAGTTAATACACCCCGGTTTTCAGCAATGCTGTGATATGTAAATTTCAGTTGTCCATCACTCAAATTATGTATAACTTCTTGGAGCCTGGAGTTCTCTGCGTCCTGGGGATGTTTAACAATTGAGGCAAGAGAATCAGCTAAACAAGTTAAATCAGATAAACTGCGAAGGGTACGGTCTTTGAGAAGAGGATTCAAGCCAAACTCAGAAAAATTCCAGTTAGTATCCCAGCGACGTTGAGCATTATAAGCCATGCACAACAAATCATCTAGATACTCGCGATAAGCTTCAGGATTTTCTGGATTTATAAAGTTATCTAATCCTAATTGGTGAACTTTTTTATCAATAATTTCACGATGTTCTGCTAACGGTAGCTTGCGGCAGTTTTCAGGGACATCAGGAAACTTTTCAAAATCATGTAAAATAAATCCAGCAATTACCAAACGCCGTTCTCGCTCTTTTACCACTCGCTGCACTGTAGTATTGAGTTTTTCTAGACGTTTCTCGATTAAATTAGCTGGGAATAATCCATTGAGTAAGTGAGTATTCAGTGATTGGTCAGCAGCGTTATCTCGTCTGATTTTAGTTTTCCCTTCTGCTTCTCGCTGTTGGTCAATTTCATCAAAAAACTTACCGCCTTTCGCAGTTACACCAATTGCTATCCGCAATAGATTTGGTAAAACATACTCGCCAAAGTCTGCCATTACCCTATCATCTGGATTTTGAGCTTGAATTGCTTCTCGTAATAGCTTGAGTGTTAATAATTCGCCTTCAGTTTCAATAGTGCGGTCTGAAGAATCACCATCAAAACCAAAATCACCTGATAACCAATCATCATTAGACATTTTCAAACTCCAGTTTTTTACTCTACGCCTTCTAGCAACTTGGCAACTTGCTCTGGAGCCGGAAGCTGATTTTTCAATTCTTGAGGCAACGTAGAAAACAGTTTATAAGTTGCTATACCAATTGGTTTATTCGATTCTCTCAGTGCATACTCAACAATAGTTTTATCCTTGGATTTGCAAAGAATAATTCCGATTGAGAGATTTTCGTCTGGGAATCGAGATAAATCATCTAAAGCCACCAGATAAAATTGCATTTTTCCCACATACTCAGGTAGGAACTCTCCAGTTTTTAACTCAATCGCAACTAGACATTTTAATTGGCGGTGATACAGCAACAGGTCGATAAAAAATTCTTTATCGCCAACTTCTAAGCGATACTGACTGCCAACAAAAGTAAACCGCCCACCCATTTCTTGCAAGAATGGTTCAACTCTTGCCAAAATCGCCTGTTCTAGCTGTCGTTCACTGTGTTCATCTGCTAGTTCCAAGAAATCAAAAGTATATTCATCTTTGACGGCTAGTTTTAATTGGTTACGAATCTCTGCTGGAACAGTTTTATCAAAGTTAGTCTGATTTAACAGAGTCTTTTCATAAGTTTGATTTTCAATTTGGTGAATCAAAACATTCTTTGTCCAGCCAAATTTGCGAGTCATTCTGATATAAAATTCCCGTTCTAAGCCATCTTTGCACTTCTCTACAATGACCAGATTGTGACTCCATCCAATTTCTCGCACCATTGGTGCGAGTTTTTCATTATTGACGTATGATTCATAAAAAAGCCTCATCCGCCAGAGGTTAGCAGCAGAAAATCCGCTAATTCCTGGAAACTCTGCTTGTAAGTCTTTTGCTAACTGTTCTACTACAGATTTTCCCCAACTAGCACCCTGCTGTTGAGTAACAATTATCTTTCCAATATCCCAGTAGAGGTTAATCATTTCTCGATTAACTGCTTTTAGTGCTTCGTACTGGGCTGAACGAATACGCTGTTTTATTTCCATTAGCAAATATCTGTAATCCTCTGAAATGGGGTTACTCATAGCGGAAATTGATACTATTGCTTTTTGAAATTTGTGAATTTTTCAGTTATCGCTTGCGGCTGGTCGAATTCTCACCCTACCTAATTCAGCAGTTACAATCGCACCAGATGCTAATTCATCACCATAAAGCTGAAGTACTCGCAGACAGACAACTGATTGCTCTGTAGTGATGAGATTAACCAAGCGCAAAATGCCACAGTGAGGGTTTCCCCGTACAATCGCCAACTCTCCAAAGTCTTTATCAAGGGTTACTAAAATTCGACCTTCACGGTAAGCAGTTGCTAAAATTTCCTCATCACCTGGGTCTTCTGACCAATCTCCAGTCCAAACTACGTCATAGCCAGCAGCAAGTAAATTGGTACGCACCCCAAACCATACACAAGTATCTAGCAGTATTTTCACATTGCTTACTCTATCAATAATGGTTCAATTCGCTCATGACCAACTAGCCTCCGTGCGTAGATTAAACAGGCTTGCACATCTCCTCGTTCTAACCAGGGATAAGCTTCTAGCAAGGTTTCGATAGTATCTCCTGCTGCAAGCATCCCTAAAATATGTTCAACCGCTAGGCGGCGACCTCGAATAATTGGTTTACCGCCAAAGATTTTGGGGTTGACTGTGATTCTTTCTAGCAGTTGTTGTTCATTCATGGTTTACCTACGTGATAGTGACATTAGATTGTTTTATCGTCTGTACACTGGAAATAGCACCTAGTCTGGTAGACAATACCAATTGACAAGATTCTTTAACTCTTCAATTTCACTTTTCTGATTTCTAATACGATTCAGAATTAAATCCTTACATTCGTTGATTTGCTCATTCTGAGTGTCAAGTATTTGCAACATATATTCATTTAATAAGTCTAATTTTTTCTCTAAGGCATCAATGCGACAACGATGTTCACGGACTTCACCAAACAGCCGTAGAGTCAGTGCTTGGTAAAGATGGTCGGAATCGGCATTCTGTATAAGGTTGGTTAGGTGGGGGTCGGCATTCTGGTTGTGCATTGCTTTTGCATAGAATAACGATCAGTATATAGAGTTTACAGTGTATTAACCAGGGAAACTTCTTTACCCTGCATAAAACCTGTACACTATAGTATAAGTCTAAGGCACTGAAACACTCCAAATCCCTATTAGGGATTGAAACAATACCCTGTGAACGTACTACTGTTCGTTCCTCTGCCTTCAGACTTTGAATCACTAAAATCCCTATTAGGGATTGAAACCTCAAGCAATCCATATCTCATCTCCTTTGCTTTTAAACGTATAAGCAAGCGTATCCAGCAGCAGTGCAGAGTGACCAAAAGCGATCGCATACGGTGCAGTAGCATCATGAAAGCTATACTGATCGCTGATGCCATAAATTTGAAAATTCATTGGTAGCCTTAGCCGCATCCGCACTTCAGCAAGAGGACGGCGAATCACGTAACAAACCAAACCTTCCTTTTTTAGGCGTTTGTTAATTTCCCCAACCCAATAGTTGTCAGGTTGCCAAATTTCCACACCTGTCAAAACCTGAACTTTCCAAGCGTCAGCAATTGGCTGCAAGTTCCCAGAATACGTAAACTTCCAGTTCAGCCGTTCCTCTCGGTAGGAACGCAACTTCATAAATGCTAGACAATGAGCAAATCTACCTTTGGCGATGGGTTGTCCGGTGCGTTCTGCGGTTTCTTTGAGTGTCCGTATAAATCCCGCTTCCGTCCACATTTCAATTTCTAAATTTCCCAAAATACCCGGTAAATCGTAGGTTTTAAATCTATCTGCCTCGTTTTCTTCTGTTAAATCGTATAAACCACATTGCAAAGGACTTGAACCTCGAAAACTAGCAGCATCATCAGCAATGGGATTTGCTGATTTACCTGAAAGCGCTTGCCAATCTTTCGCCCATCCTTGAATACGTCCGGCTTGTGACTTCAGGCTTGTTTCAAATACTTGTTCACAGGCTTCTTGAAACTTATCTCGGCTTTGGGCATACTGTTGTTTAATTGTGCGATCGCTCAGTTGATAACATAACCAAAATGATTGCACAGCCCCCCAACGACGATAATAACCACGAAAATCGTTCATTTGTCGATAATTCTCGGTAATTGTATTGTGAAAAGTGGGGCGATCGCAAATACTATTCACCTCTAACGGTGGAGTATCACCCTTAAACAATCGCTCTACCAAAAAGTTAGGAACTAGAGAAAAAGCTGTAAAATTCTCAAACTTAATTATCTGACCATCTTTTTCATATTCGTCATGTCTTCCTAAGCGTCCTAAACGTTGGATAAAGTTACCTGCATCGGATGATTCAAAAATTAAAAAATTGATTTTGAAATCAACCCCTACATCAATTGTGCTAGTACCAATAACCAAGTCAGCAGATAGACTTCGCTTCTTTTCCCCTTTTCCCGATAGCCCTGTATTCTCTCCAACTTTCAATCCGTAAGGCTGTAATATTCCCCGAAAAAATTGAGTGAGGCGTTTAACTGCTGCAATTGAGTTAAGAATGATTGCACCTTTACTTCCTGGATACTGCTGAAACTGAGCCAAAATCAAATCACTATTTTCTTTTAGCCAGGTTTCCGAAGCTTTAAACGATGGTTCCAAAGGAATAAAATTCAACGAAATTGTCCGTGCTACCTGCCGCCATCCCTGTGCTTGTAGCTGCTGTCCTTGTTCTGGTGTATCGGGAAATTGATATTTATTTTGCTTTAAAGGATCAATTTCTTTACAACGAAATCCTGCTTTTTCTAATCGCCCAATTAAGTTTATATCTGGTGTAGCTGAGAGAAACAGAAATTTTTTGCGGCGATTTGTACAGCGAATCAACAACATTGTGTTAATCACGCTAGCAATTTGGGGAGCAGCAAAAACGTGGAATTCATCAAAAATAAATAAGTCAAAATCTTTATCAATTCTGCCCCATAACTTATCGGGACTATCGCCACGAATTATGTAAGCGCCTCTATGCAGGTAGTGAAAAATATCAGGGTTGGTTAATAATGCTTCTCTCTGGTTAGTGAGAGTTGCGATCGCAGCTCCTTTTTTCAATCCTTCATTTTCTGCATAAATCTCTAAATCAGCCCCACTGAGTCGCACTACACGCGGCTGATTTTCCGGCTGGAATTTTTCTACATATCCTCTAATCTGCGTTTCTTGATCGCGGGCGAGTTCATTGGTTGGGTAAAGTCCGATCGCAGAAAATTCACCCTGAAGCACTTCTAGATAAGCCGCAAGACTTTTACCATCACCAGTCATCGCAGTGTTGAACACGACATCAATATTTGGATCGCGCAACGCTTCTAAAGTTGCGGCTTGATGCCAAGAAAGTAACCAATCTTTAGGTAATTCCACCCCGTCAGGTGTCGGGACGGTTTGCGAGTAAACAGGCTTGAGAGTAATACGATATTTAGACTCCATAGCTTTGTCCGTATAAAAAAAATATTTATCCGCATTAGACTGATTTACCTAATATTGCAGACAAAATAAAAAATGACAAGGGCAAAAGATAAAATTGTCCGTGTAGGAGGCAAAAGGAGTGCTAATGAGCCGCAAAGGTCAGTCTATTACTTTGTCTATTTCTGACGAAGACAAATCTCAGCTTGAAGCGATCGCCCGTGAGTTAGGTGTGATGCGGGGTGAGCGGCCGAATATTTCTGCATTGGTAGAAGCGATCGCTCGTCAGCAATTTCTGGTTGCCCCAAATAACAACTGGTCAGAAAATCGTATTCGAGTATTAGCCCAGGCTATCCAAACCCTGACAGATACAGGACAGCTTGAAGATGCCCAAGTAATTGCTAATTTGCTCTTAGAACGCAGTGAAGTTTCTCTTCCTCTACGAAAACAAATAGAACGTTTCTTAAAAACTCCGCCTCCAACTTGGCGGCTGGAAATTGAGCGTTATATCCTTCGCCAGCAACCCTTTCAGATTTCTTACCATGATGCTGCCGATCGCTTTTGGAGCTTCAGTATTCGTTATGCTCAAATTGCTTTGCATGAGCGACGACAATATTTAGACTGTTGGTGTGATGAGACGGAAGGTAATCAGGACTTACCCGAACTGATTCATAATTGGTGCTTACGTCTAGACCGCATCCCTGAAGCTGCGATCGTACCAATTGAGGGGAAGTGGCACTCAAGTTTAGATTGGATCGAAGTCGAGATGCACTTATTTTCTGGCTTGGCTTTTGCCTATCAAGCTAAACCAGAAGACAATATTAATGAATGGATACTAGATAAATCGCGAGTTCGGCGAGTTGTCAGGCGAGTATCTAGTACCTTTTGGTTTAGCCGCGAAGTCATGCAGTATGCGCCAGATTGTGTAGTGATATCGCCTGAGAATGTGCGCGATCGCCTTAAACAAAAACTCCTCACCCTCTGCCAGTTATACGATATCGAAACCAGGAGTTAAGTCTTGTGGGATAGGCACTTACCTAATATAGGCTATGGTTAAGGGGAAAAGGAAAAACCTTTAACCCTTACCCTTTACCCTTTTCCCCAAACCTGATTCCCAGTTAAATAAGAGACTATTATGTTCCCGCACGAGAGCGAATATGATCGGGTATATGATGGCGATCGCCTAATATTTCTAACAAAGGGCCATTAACGTCAAATTTAACCATACTTACCGACGCGACCAAAATATTCACCCGATAGCGATAGCGTCCTAAATCAATTCCCAGTAAACTGCAAAGCATAATCCGAATCGTGGCTTTATGAGAAACTACTAAAACATTACCTTGGGGATGTTTTTCTTGAATTTCAGCAATTACAGGCATAGAACGGTTAGCAATATCTACCGCAGTTTCTCCACCTAGTGGTGCATTCCAAGCTGGTTCTGTCACCCATTTTAGATAGTTTTCTGCGTAATTCTCTTGGGCAAACGATTTACTCTTAGCTTCCCATTCGCCGTAACTACCTTCTCTAAGTCCGTCACGCAACTGCATATCCATACCGATAGCATCACAAAATGGCTTGGCAGTTGCAATTGTGCGCTTCATCGGGCTAACATAAACCCCTTCCCACTTTAATTGTTGATAAACATCGGCAAAAGCGGATGCCATCTGCATCCCCTCTGTTGTCAACTCCGCATCAGTTTCACCGCAGAAATTACCACTTTGACTAAAGGTAGTTTCTCCATGTCGCAGTAAATATAAATTGAGTGTCATAGCTTGTATGCGATTGGGATAAAGGAGTTTGTGCAAAAGTAAAATACCATCAATCTCGCAATCGAGTCTGTGACAGCAGGACAAATTCAGGAGGCAGTATTTCGGCTACGCGGCAGTTGAGCGTAGTCGAAACTCAACAACCAGGCAGGAGGCAGTATTTCGGCTACGCGGCAGTTGAGCGTAGTCGAAACTCAACAACCAGGTAGAAGGCAGTGTTTCGGCTACGCTCAACAACCAGGCAGAAGGCAATCCACGTTTAAAAACGTGGGATTGAAGTAAGAACGCCGCTAGATGCTCCACTTGGGGCAAAGCCCGAAGACTGCACTGGCTCCCTTGTGTCTCGTGGCACTTTCCGCGACGCGGTGTCACTAGTTTTGCACTTTATTTAATCCGCATAGATTATCGTAAAATCTGGTCAATCATTCTATTGGCTTGGGAATCGTAACTACCCCCAAATAAATTGAAGTGATTCAAAATGTGATACAGGTTATAAAGCGTTTTTCTCTGCTCATAGCCTGCATCTAACGGAAACACCTCGTTGTAACCCTTATAAAACGCTGCGGGGAAACCACCAAATAATTCGGTCATGGCGATATCAACTTCTCTATCCGCAAAATAAGTTGCTGGATCAAATATCACTGGTTCTCCCGACGCAGTACACCCAGCATTTCCACCCCATAAATCGCCATGTACTAAGGAAGGTTGCACCTGATGATCCGCCAATAGTTCAGGGATAGCTGCTAGTAACTTGTCTTGTTGGGGAAAATTACCTCCCCGTCGCCTTGCTAACTGAAATTGATAACCCAGGCGATGTTTAATATAAAATTCCGTCCAGTCTGCTGTCCAAGTATTAATTTGGGGTGTAGAACCAATAGTATTGTTAATTTTCCATCCAAAAACTTGACTATTGCTAGCTTTATGCATCGCCGCTAACTTGCGTCCCATTTCTAGCCACGAATTGCTGTTACCGCTACCAAGTTCCAACCATTCCAGGACGATGTAGCTAGAATTATCAGCAGTACCCCAGCAAATTGGTTTGGGGATGCGAATACTAGCTGTTCCTAGCATTTCCTTTAAACCCAACGCCTCAGCTTCAAACATTGCAACTTGGGATGCAAGGTTTTGCTTGACGAAGTAGGTTATCTCACCATTAGAGACAGCATAACCTTGGTTGATGCACCCGCCACCAACCGATCGCCGTTGCTGACTCTGAAATTTTTTGCCAGTCACCTGGCTAATATGGGTGTCGATTTGAGTCCACATGATTAAATTGGGGAGTGAGGGATGAGGGAGCAGGGGAGCGGGGAGCAGGGGAGCAGGGGAGGCAGGGGAGCAGGGGGAAGAGGGGCCGACGGAAACACGCCTCACACAACACTCATATCACGAAACACTGAACACTGCC
>NZ_JAVRBY020000095.1:0-19622 GCF_034531035.1 Nostoc sp. DedQUE02
GCCAAAATTAATTTGCTTGTTTGAAATTACTCAAACCAGGTTTTAGTAAAGAATTGTAATTCAAAATCCCAAATCCAAAACCCAAAATTCTTATGAGTCCCTGACTACGGTAGTCTAGATGAGAGTGAATTTATCGCCTCCTTTGATATATTGTTTTATGACTTCAGTTGTTTCTAGTCCCCCACGCACTATTCGGATCGGCTCACGCAAAAGCCAACTTGCTCTGGTTCAAACCTACTGGGTACAAGAGCAACTCCAGAAAGCCTTTCCCGATCTCACTTTTGAAGTCCACACCATGTCTACCCAAGGCGATAAAATCTTGGATGTAGCATTAGCTAAGATTGGCGATAAAGGACTTTTTACTAAAGAACTTGAACTCGGAATGATCAATCAGGAGATTGACTTTGCCGTTCATTCCCTCAAGGATTTGCCGACTCACTTACCAGAAGGGTTGACACTGGCAGCAATTACTGAACGAGAAAATCCAGCAGATGCATTAGTGGTGCATGAAAAGCACAAAGATAAACAAATTGATACATTGCCTGAAGGTGCAGTAATTGGTACATCTTCGCTGCGGCGGCTAGCACAGTTACGCCACCACTTTCCCCACTTTACATTTAAGGATGTCCGGGGAAACTTGATTACACGGTTGGCAAAACTGGATGCAGGTGAATATGATGCTCTGATTTTGGCAGCAGCAGGGTTAGAGAGATTGGGAATGGGCGATCGCGTTCATCAAATTCTCCCCAAAGAAATCTCCCTTCACGCCGTGGGACAAGGAGCCTTGGGTATAGAATGCCGTGCTGATGATAGTGAAGTGCTATCTCTACTCAAAGCGATTGAACATCCCGAAACACGCGATCGCTGTCTCGCTGAACGATCTTTTCTACGCTCTTTAGAAGGTGGCTGTCAAGTACCTATTGGTGTAAATACAGAAATATCTGGCGAAAACTTGACCTTAACAGGGATAGTCGCTAGTGTAGATGGTCAAAAGTTCGTAAAAGATACCGTCACCGGAATTGCCAATAACGCCGAAGCACTAGGCACAGAACTAGCAGAACTGTTGCGGCAACAGGGCGCGCAAGAAATTTTATCAGAAATTTTTGCGGTGATTCAGCGCGGTTCCTAAGCAATTGGGCAAGCCAATGTGATTAGATAAGAATTGATCGCCGTTGCACTAAATATGTGCCAGACGCGACAAGTCGCGTTGGTCGGGATTTCAAAAAGTTAATTTGACAATATAGACTCAGGGAAGCAAAAATTACCATGCGGATTCTATTTGTTGCAGCAGAGGCAGCACCAGTTGCGAAAGTAGGAGGAATGGGTGATGTTGTCGGGGCATTACCCAAAGTCCTGAGAGAAATGGGGCATGATGTGCGGATATTCTTGCCTTACTACGGCTTCCTGCCAGACAAAATGGAAATTCCCTATGAACCCATCTGGTGGGGAGATGCGATGTTCCAGCATTTTGCAGTATACGAAAGTGTTCTGCCTGGTACTGATGTTCCCTTGTACTTATTTGGACATCCGGCCTTCATGCCGCGCCGCATCTATTCTGGAGATGATGAAGATTGGCGGTTCACATTGTTTGCTAATGGTGCAGCAGAGTTCGCCTGGAATTACTGGAAGCCAGAAATTATCCATTGCCACGATTGGCATACGGGAATGATTCCTGTATGGATGCACCAAGATCCTGATATCACCACAGTGTTTACCATTCATAATCTGGCTTATCAAGGGCCGTGGCGTTGGTATTTAGAGAAAATTACTTGGTGTCCCTGGTATATGCAAGGACACAATACAATGGCGGCGGCAGTGCAATTTGCTAATAAGGTAAATACAGTTTCGCCCACCTATGCCGAGCAAATCAAGACATCTGCTTACGGTGAAACATTAGAAGGTTTGCTGTCTTTTATTAGCGGGAAATTATCTGGAATTATTAACGGTATTGATACCGAAGTTTATAACCCAGAGAATGATAAATACATTGAGCAAACCTTTACTGCTGATACTTTAGAAAAACGCAAAGCCAATAAAATTGCTTTGCAACAAGAACTAGGATTAGAAGTTAATTCTAAAGCCTTTTTTATTGGGATTGTCACCCGCTTAGTGGAACAAAAAGGCATTGATTTGATATTGCAAATCCTTGATCGCTTTCTATCTTATACAGATGCACAGTTTGTGTTGTTGGGGACAGGCGATCGCTATTATGAAACTCAGATGTGGCAATTAGCATCCCGCTTTCCCGGACGCATGGCAACTTACTTACTGTATAACGATGCCTTGTCTCGCCGGATCTACGCTGGTACTGATGCTTTTTTAATGCCCAGTCGCTTTGAACCATGCGGTATTAGCCAAATGATGGCTTTGCGCTACGGCTCTGTGCCCATTGTCCGCCGTACAGGTGGATTAGTTGACACCGTAAGCCATCACGACCCTGAAAATGGCACAGGTACGGGTTATTGCTTTGATCGCTATGAACCGCTAGACCTTTTCACCTGTATGATCCGGGCTTGGGAAGGCTTTCGTTTCAAACCACAATGGCAAGAACTGCAAAAACGGGGCATGAGTGAAGATTTTAGTTGGTATCAATCTGCTAAAGAATACGTGAAGTTATACAGGTCAATTTACGGTTTGCCAGAAGAAGAAGAGGAGGTAAAACAACCAGAGTTAGTCTTAAAAGAGGTAGAGGCAGTCACCAGTAGTAAGTCATAAACTGCTGTAGAGGTGTATAGATGTATGCACCTAATTTTGAGAACTCATGATAGCATTTTTCAGATTAGCTCAATATCTGAAAATGTTAATCATGAGTTTTTTGTTTCTGAAACCACAATCATTTATATTGCAAGCGATCGCTTGAGTCTATACAATTGCCCAGGGAGTCCATAATTACCTGTATATTTATTGACGCGACAGATGAAGTATATGGTAGTATACCTCAGTTGGTTAAAACCAAAGTGAATCGAATTAGCAAAGACGAGCTAGGTCAAACGATTCCGAACTACTTCCAATTTCTCAATCAGGATAAGTTGGTGGAAGTGTAGGACTAGTATTTGATTTCTGAAAAAACTCAATACAACTAGGAAGCCTTCTTTCCCCTTGCTTATTGCCTATTTACGCAAATCAGTTCAGAAATAAAATCGGATTCCTATAGCACGAAATCTCTATACCTTTGCCATCTAACAATATTACCTACTTCTATGTGTGCTAATTCTGAATTTGCTGCTGGTGGGAAAGTAAACACTCATAACGTTGATATTTACTCATTTGAATCATTTATTTAGTTTCTACAACTAACCCTATAAATGCTATGAACAAAAAATTAAATTTACTACAGGTATATCGCGGTATTGCTTCTATACTGGTAGTTTTGACCCACGGTAATATAATCCTTTCTCGTGAACTGCACCAAGATGATTTATTGCAGATATTTCATTTTGGTTGGATAGGCGTGGATTTTTTCTTCGTACTTAGCGGATTTATTATATTTTATATTCATCAATCTGATATAGGCAAACCGAATAAGTTGAAGTCTTTCATCTTTAAAAGATTTATCCGCGTATATCCACTATATTGGAGTATTTTAACTATAAAAATTTTAGTTTCTCTATTTAATACTAATAAAGATAGTATTTCTCAACGAAGTGCAGCCGAAATTATCAAGGCTATTTTGTTGCTACCTCAAGACCGTTCTATTCTAGAAAGAACTTTTATTGGTGTCAGTTGGACGCTGAGTTTTGAAGTTTTTTTCTACTGTATATTTGCTCTTTTAATATTTAAAAATACCAAAATTTCTCAGTCGCTCATTTTGGTTTGGATGATTGGCATAATTCTCAATCTTTTAAATTTATTACCAATTGGCGAAAACTTTTTGCTTACCTTTATATTTAACGAACGCAATTTAGAGTTTATGCTAGGTTGTTTAGCTGCATATACGATATCTAAATACCAATTTAAATTTGCAACATCATTGATTTACGTTTCAATTTTCCTATTAGTTGTATCAGCTATAAATACAAAATATAAAGAATTTAATGTTTCAGGCATCTCTCCATCATTAGCTTATGGTATCCCGTTTACACTTCTAATTATCGGGTCTGTTTATTTAGAAATATCAAAGACGGTAAATATACCAAAAATTCTAATTTACATAGGGGATGCATCTTATTCTATATATTTAACGCACGGTTTTTTCTTAAGTACTACAAGCAAAATTTTCACTAAATTTACAGACAAAATCAATCTTTCATCCCTAATTCCAAATCGCAACATATATTACAATGTTAGTGCATTTATAATTGTTCTAATAGCAATAGCTATGGGATGCGTAATCCATTCTTATTTGGAAAAACCATTAATTACAAATTTAAGAAAAAAGGTATTTTCTCAAAGAACTGAAACTGCTAAATAACATTAGTAATTAAGCGAGCATGAGATAATTTCTTACTCTGCCGATTTTGGATTGAAATAAAAATCTTAAATTGAATGATTCTTAACTATTGATTACTCGTCGCTTTTGCTCTAATTAACCAATCTCTATCATGAGCGCAAATTTCCCGACCGGAGAAGTCTCCTAAGCGGTCTAGCGCTAATAAACAAGCGTATTTTAAATCCCAAATTGGCGTATTTAGACAAATTTTGAGTTCAGCAATTGCTCGTGAATCACCCAATTCACCAAGAGCGATCGCACACGCAGCACGAGATTTTTGAAACTGGGGTTCGCGGTTGTGTAAGTTTTCTATTAATAAATCGTAAGCGGGAGCATATTTCAGCCAGCCAAAAAGTTTCATCACATGATAATGAGCGCCATAATCGTTATATGCTTTGTCCCCATAAGTTGCTAAAAGTGCTGCTGGTGCTTCTTGCGAATAGATATCCAGTAACGTTTTTGTCGCTAAATAACACCGTCCAAAATCGGTTTCATAAAGTTCATTAATCACAAAATTTAGAACAGGGGTAGCGTCATACTCATGTACTAAATCAAGGTCATTAGGATGGTCATAGAGTACTTGTTCTAAGTAAGGTTGAATCTCTGTAAAGGTGATTTCACCACTAGGAACGCCTGCATCCGAAAGTAACCGCAATCCTCGCAACCGGAACACCAAAGATACAGGACAACGGGCGATTTCTGGGATGGCTTTGTAATAGCGTGAATCAATCAGGTCTTGAATGCAACCGCGTCGCGCGTTGACGCTGGAACTTTGCAGTAGCGCCATCACCTCAGTAATTTGAGAGTAGTCGCCTGTAAAGCGACAAACTGTAGCGATCGCTGCACTACGGGTAGGTTCATCCTCAACTTGGGTAAATTTTCGTACTCGTTCTAGAGAAGGCTGATAATCAGCGTTAGCTAAAGTGTGAATAATGACTCGATATATTTGACCTGGTTTATCCAGCAGTTGCGCCACTTCTTCGAGTATTTCTGGATCTTTAGTCCCAATTTCTCCGATCGCCCACACGGTATTTTCAACAGTATAAATATCATCATCTTTAAGGCACTGCCGAATTATCGGTAAAGCTGATTCGGCCTGCAATCGCCCCAGACTTTCTACAGCTTTGCGTCGGACGATGCGGTGGTCTAATTTATCAGGGTTACTGGTTTCAATCGCCCGCACCAAAGCCGCGATCGATTGCTCGGTAGGGAAGTTAATTAGATGGGAAACAGCAATATACTTATCAGAAGCGTCTTCGAGTTGTTCTAATGGTGTATCGATAATTGCGATCGCTTGTTCTTCTGTTAGCCCAAACATTTTAAAAAAACGTTTATCCATTGATTTATAAAATGGCTCTTGGATAATTGCTCAGATGTCACGTTTACTATCGTACTAGGGACTGGGGACTGAGAAATAGTAGTAAGTGGCAAGAAAATTTACAAGAATGTAACGAAAAGTTAACCAGGTTGATGAGAGTTAAATTTAACGCGTTGCGTACTCTACTTTCCTTATACAGTTTGATTTGCAGTTTGTACCATTGATTTAGAATCTAGAAACTATAGGACTCATATTTGATTTTTGAAAAAAGTTGGTATCTTAATCTTCTGAAATCCTCTTGCCTATTGTAAGAGTGCCTATTGCGTACTAAGCCAAGTGATTTCAGTAATCAAACCGGATTACTATAGTGCGATCGTCTGAAAGAGAATAGCAATATTTTTGTATTAGCATAATAAAGGTAGCTGACAGGATAATTTGTAAAATTGGTGGAGATAATAATATGAACAACGATCCAAATGACCGAGATTTTGAACAACAATCTCAAAGAGCTAATTCTGAAGTTAGAGAGTTAGAAGCTTTACGGTCTGAATTACGCGAATTAAAAGAAGAGATTAAAAATAAACAACAAATTACAAGTGGCGACATAGCGCAAGGTGTAGCTGGAGGTATTATGAAAGTAATCTTTACTTTTGTTATACTGTACTTTGCTTTAACATTCATTGTTTTATTATTTACAGCATTTACAAGTATTCCTAAACACAAATTGCCTAATCCTTCGATTACCTCACCAGCATCTAAATAGAATGTAATTTAATAAAGAAATATTTTAAATTTAAAAGACTCGCTCACCGCTTTATATCTACGCAGCCATTTTAGGATGATAGGAAAATATAACATATATGAGTGATTATTTAGATGACTACGAATTTAACAACCTCGATTTTTACAGAAAAAATCATGGATTACAACTTTATTACAACTGGTCTGGGGAAATTTGGTGGCAAGAAACACCAGAAAAGGCAAAAGAAAAATTGTTTTCTATTATCGGGATGAATGCTACCAAAGTATTTATCAAGCCCGATCCTGAGTACGGCGAAGTCGGGTATCGCATCAATAGAGAGTTGGGTTTATTTTGTGATCCAGATACTCAAGAGATTCTGCACTTTTGGAAGTCACCAACAGCAACTCAACCAGTACCAGTAGTACATATTGCTAACCGTATTGTCCAAGGCTCAGTCAAACCAAAAAAATTTGTTATCCCAAAAGGCAGTGGATATATTACTTCTGTCATGGAAATTCCTTTAGAATACCCGCATCCCTTAGCAGGGGATAGCAAATATTTAGACTATTGTCCTGGAGAAAAGTTTGAGGGAGTTGAGTACTTTATCTCAAATACTTGCCGACCTGATGCAACTGAAGTCCCTCCTGCTAAATGGGCGAGGGACTGTCCTTGGTTGCCCTGGATGAAGTTAGGATATGCTCATCCAGCTAAATTGAGATTTGAAACTACAATATTTAGAGTAGATTCTTTTGAGCAGCTTCATCCTAGCTTGGTCAAGCTGGTAAGAGAAAAAGTACCAATTTATGAATTCACGCCAACGGAAAGTAATGAGCCGAATGTGACGAGCATTCAATACTTTAAGAAAAACTTTGAGTCCTACTTGCAAGGAGATATTTTCCCACTGGAGGAAACTTATTGAGCGGCAATAGGTAATAGGCAATAGGCAATAGGCAATAGGCAATAGGCAATAAGCCTTTTTGAGTTGTACTGAATTTTTTCACGCAATCAAATATGAGTCCTATATGACAACCTGCGCCTACGCACTTGCAATCAAAAAAGCCTAAAAGACTTATCCCAACTGTAGTAAGATTCGAGTTTTGAAGATTTACGTCAAAAAGCTTTACCAGTGGTAACTCGATCTGAGAAGATCAAAATATATGCATTTGTCAACTATTAGTTAGTTGCCTCTTGCCAATTGTACAATTTTATGCAATAGCTAAGTACTGGTATTTAGCGAGTAACCAGATACAAACATTTTTTGGAACACTGACCACAAATCATTCATATAAACACACATTTAAGGAAACAAAACTTATGGATGAAACCTCAGAATTCACAACAACCAATAACATCACTGCTCAAGATGTCGCAGAAGTGATTGCAGAACTTGAGCAATATCGGGAACGTCTAGTTCAAGAAACTACAGAAACAGCAAAACGGGCTAAGTTGATGAGGGTAAATGTTATGGCAAAACTGGAGCCTGAGCTTGCCAAGATTGATTCTGCTCTCCAAGAACTCCGTAATCAACAGGCTGCCCTTAGTGTCAGCAACTAATAATCCATCTTGATAATTTAGCTAAAGATTATATGCTCAACTCCGAAACTCAATCCTGGGCGGATTCGTTGAATCTGTCCCATGCAGAAACTGATGCTTTGTTTGCAGCAGTGAGTGAGCAATTAGGCTTAAACACCTTCAACTCCGATGACCAAGAGCTACTAAAGCGGATGGTTGAGAGTATGGGGGACTCACGGGGGATGGTTAGGTTGAGTTTTGCAGAGGCGCTGGGTAAAATCGGTAAACCAGCGACCCCTTTATTAATGGAAGCTGTGGCAAATCATCCAAACCCAGTTGTGCGGAGAGCCAGCGCCAAAACTCTGACACTGATTGCCGATCCGATCGCAGTTCCCACTTTGGTTAATGCCCTGTTAAATGATGAAGATACGGTAGTCAAAACCTCGTCGGTGGGGGGGCTTGCCAAAATAGGTGAGGCTGCTGTGCCAGCGTTGCTGAAAATCTTAGCGTCAACCGAGTATCCAGAAAGTGCCAAAGGACATGCAGTATGGGCGTTGGGATTTATTGGGGCAGAGGCGAAGGAACATTTATATCGAGAGATTAACTCAGACTCGGCTGAAGTTCGGGCTGCGGTGGTAGGTGCGATCGCTAAAATTGCTGAAGAAGGCACTGAAGAAGGAGCATTTAATATTTTAGTTAACGCCCTCACCGATCCATCTGAAATTGTCCGGTGTGAAGCTGCTGCTGCTTTGGGCAGTCTCACCTATCAACCAGCAATTCCTAACCTAATCGAGTTACTGCATCATCCCGATTGGGATACTCGAAAAGCAGCAGCTTTGGCATTGATGAAAATTGGCGATCGCACTGCTTTAGAACCACTGCAAGCCGCATTAACCCAGGAAAAAGAAGCAGGGGTTCAGGCAGTGATCGAGTTGGCAATTTCTCAAATTGAGAGACAGTTAGAGGAAGATGCTTGGGAATAGGGCGATGGAGATTACTTCAAGGTGACACCCAGTCTGTTCATCATCTAAACGTATCCGTTCTATTGGGGGTGATAAAAGTAGTTGCATTTCAGAGCGATCGCTTCGCTATGCTCTTTTGTAGTTAATCACCTGATCCAATCGAGGCAAAGCACTCACTGCTGACTCTCGAATATATGGATCGACGGATTCATCATTTGTCAATGCCCTCAACACTTCCACGCCTCGGATATCACCCATCGAACCAAGTGCATTGACGATTGCTACAGCCAGTGCAACATTATCTATTGTTTTCAAAGCCTCCGCCAAAATCTCAAAGGCAGGAGAACCAATTTCACCCAGCGCCATCACGGATGCAATATAAACAACAGGATTTTGGTCATTGAGCGCTGTTTTCAATCCCTGTAAGCCCTGATCTGGAAAAGGAACATCAGGATGACTAGCAGCAACTTGTGCCAGAGCCTTAGCACAACTACCCCGAATAGTTGCATTATCATTATTGATTAAAGACTCTACCAGTAACGGTACAGCATCTGTACCAATAGCACCCAGTGCCTTTACCGCAGCTCGACGGTAGGTAACATTTTCCTCATCCAAAAGACCCATTAGCCGAGAAATCGTATTTTCATCACGAACATCAGCCAATTCCCATATAGCTCGTTCCCGCAGGTTGGGGTTGGGATGTTTCAACTGTTCAAATAGAGAATCTATTGTCATAAAAGAAAATTTCCCTGTTTCAATCCCCCAAGTTCAATCATGAATTACGTTAGCAAATCCGCGAACGTCATTACAAATTAGTAACAACTGAGGGACTCTTGGTCAGTCACTCAACCAGATACAGGCAAAGCAACAGACTGAGAGTCCCTAAGTTTTAGAGTATGACTATCGCTTGTCTAGCCAATCCGTGTTATTAAGACAGGGAGTTGATTACATAGTCAAGGAGAGTGCGGAACTCAACCAACGCTTGAGGAGACAAGTCGCGAGGAGAGCAAGCGCGATCGCGAGTGTAAGTCAACGCGGTAACATAAGGAGCTGTAGGCAGATTTAAAGAGCGATACACTTCACGAGCACCTGCAATACCCCACTCATCTAAAGGCCCAGTACCGCCCACAACTAAGCTGTAGTTAATCAAGCGTAAGTAGTGCTTGATGTCGCGGAGGCACTTGTCTTTTTTAACTTGAGTGTCGCCAGCTTCACCTTCTTGGCTCAGGTAAGGATATTTCTTGAAGGCAGCATCATAACCTTCCTTAGCTACAGCATCGATACCAGAAGCCAACTTTTCAGCAGCTTCTAAACGGGCACTAGCACGCTGAATGCTACCTTGAACTGATTCTAGATCGGAACTGGTTGGGAAACGACCTGCTGCATCAGCAGATCCAATAACCGTAGTGATAACTGATTTCATCGCTTTTTATACTCCAGATTAGATTTGATCGAGTTTTGTATTTCAGTTGGCTTGAGTAATAGGCTTTAGCCGTTAAAGATTAGCAATTAGCTCAAAGCAGAAATAACGCGATCGAAGTAGCTAGCAGCTTCAGCAGCTAAAGCAGAGCAGTCGCCTTGAGGAGTTTCTAGTTTGCGGAATCTTTTGCCAGCGTTAGCTTCAGTGTTGGTGTTGGTGATGTGAGCGACGCTGATCGCCTTCAGGATTTGGAAAGCGCGTACAGAAGAACTGGTAGGTACGCCCAAAGCTGTGTAGGTTTCTTTCAGACCGTTCAAAGCCCGATCGTCCAATACGGAAGAATCACCAGCCAACAGCGCATAAGTTACGTAGCGCAGAACGATTTCAGCATCACGCAGACAAGCAGCCATCCGGCGAGTGGGGTACAAGTTACCACCAGATTGAATCAAACCTGTGTTTTCACAAGCAATTCCAGCAATGGCATCAGAAACTGCACAGCTAGCGTTGCTGGCGATCGCATTCACAGCATCAAGGCGCTTGTTGCCTTCAGCAATGAAAGACTTAAGGGCTGCTAAGTCAGCACCACCGATAGGAGCGGTTTTGGCATCAGCCGCAATTACAGCTCTAGAAAAAGCATCAAGAACCATGAGTTCTCCTTAATATTCACAAATGGCGGATATTATTTTTGGCATGTTCTCGATCAGATTAACTGCGAGTAGCCAAACAAAAACATAGGGGATTAATAGTACCCTAGTCTTTACTATGAGAGACAAAGTAATAATCTGTAATATTTACCTCTTATTTGCCTTTTCCGATCAAAAAATCAAAATTTAGCCGAAATTGGGCAAAAAATTAAGACTTACGCATTTTCATGGAACTTTGCCATTGCGTAAGTCTTAAGGAAAAAATCTTGTTTTTTATTGCATCAAGCTTGTTTTAGCAGATGTTTAACTAAATTATCTTTCACCATCATCTGCCGTAAAACTTCTAGTAAAAACTCTTGAGCCTCTTGTTGACTCAAATTTTTTACCTGCTCTTTCAAATTTTGTAAGCGAAACTGTTGTTCTAAAGTTAATTCTACTGGAAAATCCATCATTCACTCCTGTGATTGACTGCACCGAAGGGTATTTGTTGTTAGTGGAAGACGATCGCTTTATATGTAGTTTAGCACTTGGATATTAAAATGTCTACATTGTCAAGCTATGCGAAATCAGAATCATAAAAGTTTACAATCACATAACAACATGTCTGTCTCTCGCTTTCTAGGGTATTTATTGAAGCTGGCCACTAATCGCTGTAATGTTTAGAATGTTTATATACCAACAACTTTAAAAAGAAAAAGCAAGATAAACATCATCCGCAGGAGCAATAAGTAGGAGTCAGAAGATTGATAGACGCAATGGAATTTTTCCAGCTAAGTGCTGGTAAGTGGCGATCACAACGTGCAACTCATCATCTGGCGTTCAAGCGCTCAGAGACGGGAGAATCAGATATAGAAGTAGAAACTCTGGAGGCCGATCATCCCGAAATCATCGAACTATGCCAATATCATGAGATTGACCCCAGCCTTTCAATAGGTGGGTCGCGTGTGCGCTGGCTAGGCACAATGGCTTGGGATAGAGAAGGTGAAGAGAATCATCAGGGGAAAACCATATTTGCGATCGTGCCTGATAGCGATAACCCAAGACAAGGCAAATTACTCCGCGAAAGAGGTTACGCCGAAATAGTGCCTGTAGTCGGTCTTTTCCACATGGATGATGAAGATGGACTAGTGCTGACAACCGAATACGAAACAATGAGTTCCATAGAGCGATTCTGGTTCGCCAGCCCAAATATGCGAATGCGAACCAGTACAGTTAAACGGTTTGGCGGTTTTAGCACAGCATCATTTTGTACGGAAACCCGCATTGATGCTTCTGGTGAGGTTTCAAGCACAGAAGAACTTGGGCAAAATGTTCTGGAAAAAAGACAGTTTTATTCAGTTTTAGGGTGGTGAATTATCTCAAGCAGAGTGATGCTTTTACTCGTGGGCAAGATTATCTACGTCGAGTCCAGCAATTTGCCCTAGAGCCAGGTATGGTAGATGTGTTCGATAACTTGCGCGATCGCATCTCCATTTGCACTTGGATCGGCGAGAATATTAACATCGTAAACGCTCAGATCAACGCCTATCTAGAAGTTTGTCATGAGTGCTTTCATCCCCAAGAGCGTCGCCACATCCAAATTTTTGCAGTTCCCATAGCTCAATCCTTTGGCATAGACGGGCTGTGCAACATTCTCACAAACCCAATCACTATTTTGGTAGATGTGGGTCGAGTTGCACCTAAAGACTGGTTTGGTGTAGTTGTCCATGAATACGCCCATGCCCATCTACGAGACTTTGGACATAATGAGCAGTTTGCTAGCATCCTATCTCATCTATGTTTAGGACTGGGATTGGAACCACCTTACTGGGAGGCAGGAATGGAAGCAACATTGCGTAGCTGGCCTCACTGCAAATCAACTATAGATCCCTTGGAATTTTGGATAGGTGGCTGAAGCAGGTAGGAGCATAGGGAATGGTTTTTTCAATGTTCCATTCCCAATTTCCCAATTCACCATTAATTTCTCTTACTACATGTTAAAAATTATTGCTTCAATTCCAAAAGGTGAAACTCAATCTCCTAATCTAAAATATGTGAACAAAGTTTTTTATTCACTTAACTTTTAGTCATTAAGCTGGAAGCTCCATTCCCTTTATTAGACATCTTGCAAAAGTAACTTTTGCCTTGATGTTGGGGTGCATGTGAAAGGTTACTGGGTGAAAATTCCATCCTTTCCCCTTTACCCCCGCCCCTTATCCCCAGAGGGGGCCCCACCTTCCCCTTTACCCCACAATGCACCCCACAATGCCAAGAAGTCTATTGATTAGCTATGGGTTCAATCCAGCAGGCTAATCATTTTTCCTACGAATACTGAAAATCACCCTTAGTTAAGTTTCGTGAAATTTTATCAGAATCTGAAGTTCTGATACAACTACTCCCTTAATATGTGATTAAAAGTTGTTAACTTTAATTAAGAACATGGAGGCTTTAGAGTGCCACTTCCTCTGTTAGAATATGAACCTTCAAGTCAAAATCAGCGTGTAGCTGGATACGAAGTGCCGGGTGATGAACAACCCAGGATTTTCACTACAGACAATATACTTTCTCCGTCAGATTTAGGCGACCTGATCGAAGCAGCATATCGTCAAATTTTCTTTTATGCCTTTGCTGCCGATCGCGAAACATATTTAGAGTCTCAACTCCGTAATGGACAAATTACAGTACGAGACTTTATTCGTGGGTTGGTACTTTCTAATACCTTTAAGAAAAGCTTCTACGACCTCAACAATAATTATCGCTTTGTTGAGCAAGTAATCCAGCGAGTTCTAGGACGCGATCCATACAGCGAACGGGAAAAAATCGCCTGGTCAATTGTAGTCGCTACCAAGGGTATTGTAGGCTTTATTGATCAAGTACTAAACAGTGAAGAGTACCTGAGCAATTTTGGATACTCTACAGTGCCTTATCAGCGCCGTCGGATACTGCCATCCCAATCAGAGGGTGAGTTGCCGTTCAACATCAAATCTCCACGATACGAAGATTACCACCGTGCCAAACTGGGTTTCCCCCAAATCATTTGGCAGGTCGAAGTACGCAGATTCCTTCCACAAGAGCAAAAGCCCAAGGCTGGCGATCCAGCTTTATTCTTGTCTATGGCACAAAGTGTCAATGCAACTGGCAATGCGCCACAAAGAATCTCGCCATACAACATCGATATCGAAAAGTCTGTACCTTATCGGCAACTCTCAGGAATTAAATAACAATTTTTGGTCAACGGCTGGCTAGTACATCCCTTTGATCATTTTATAGCGTGCATAAGTCTTGGGTTATGTAGGAGTTTTATTTAGATATAACTAAGTGAAACAGACTCTATCCCATGTCTAATGCACGCTAATTGTTAATGGGTATGGGGGATTGGGGATTGGATATGGTTTTATCTCAATGCATAATGTCTGTGAAACGGTTCTGCTTTCAGGCGTGGGATGAGGTTAAAGTGTAGTTCGTCTTTTTAGCATCTCCAAAAGTTTTGTAAAGTGGGCGGGAGGAGTAGCTGTCACCTCAATTAACTCTCCAGAAAGAGGATGCTGCAATTTTAGTCGCCAAGCGTGGAGTGCTTGACCAGGCAAATTTACCCCGACTGAATGACCAGAACTATAAACTTGGTCGCCGACAATTGGATGACCCATTTTAGTGCTGTGGACGCGGATTTGATGGGTACGTCCAGTTTCTAATTGAAAGTGAATTAAAGTGAAATTACCAAGACGTTCTAGTACTTGCCAATGAGTGACGGCGACTCGTCCGCCTTGTTCAATCGGTATAATCGCCATTTTCTTGCGGTCTTGGGGATGGCGACCAATGGGTAAGTCGATAGTGCCACTTTCAGTTTTTGGCGCACCGTAAACTACGCCTAAGTATTCTCGCCGTGCAGTTTTAGCTTTGAGTTGTGCTTGTAAGTGACGATGGGCAATGTCTGTTTTAGCGATCGCGATCGCTCCTGTTGTATCCTTATCCAATCGATGGACAATTCCCGGACGTTGGACTCCGCCAATTCCTGGTAAATTGGGACAGTGAGCCAACAGTGCATTTACCAAAGTACCATCTGGATGACCGGGCGCAGGATGAACAACTAAGCCTGCGGGTTTGTTGAGAATAAGTAATTGGTCATCTTCGTAGAGAATATCTAAGGGGATATCTTCTGCTTGCAGTTCTAGGGGTTGAACTTCTGGTATATCAAGAGTGATGCGATCGCCTACCTTGACATTGATCTTCTTAGATGTACAAACTTGATCGTTAAGTTGGACATTACCCTGTTCGATTAACTGTTGGATGCGGGAACGGGATAAGTCTGGTAATTCTTGGGAAAGGTAACGGTCGAGGCGATCGCCTTTGGTGTTGACACAGTGTATCGTACTCTTAAGGGGAAGCAAGCTAGGTAAAGCATCCTCCAGTGGAGTTGATAAGCGTTCGCCCTTGGCGTTGGCAAAGCCATCGCTATTTTCTTGGATTTGTAAATTAAATTCGGTCACAATTGCTCTAGATTGATTCCCCTTCTTTAAGTAAAGCGCGGAATGCCTTTAATTTAGTGGTTATAAATCGCCTCTACTCAGGTAAAACCCACAGAGGTGGGTTTCATAACCTTATTCTAAATCTATAACTTCTTGCGGCAAGTCAAATAAACCATCTTTTCCAGCTTCAAAATCAATCACCTGATACACAGCATCAGTATTTAATTCACCATAAATATGAGGAAATAATTCTCCTATTTCAGCAGGTTCATAGCGAATTTCAGACCGGACTTTATCAGAATCAATAAAAAGTAGTACCAATTCTTTTTGATTCTCAAAAAATCTTTTTGCAACTTTGAGTATTTGCGTTGATTTTGAACAGTGGATAAAACCTTCACTGTCTAAAGAATCAGCGCGATATGTACCGAGATTTTTTGCTTGTTCCCATTGTTGGCGTTTAGTAATGTGGAGAATGGTGTTCATAGAAAATCTAGGAATTGCTGCGGATGATAATATTTTCAGAAAATCTTCTAAGTTTGTAAAGTCTTTAATTACTTTGGTAGCGCCTACATTTGTTAATTTATGATCACCGATTCCTAGAAAAGCAATACTCAACTGATAAGCTGCTTTGACATCCCAAACACCATCACCGACAAAAATAACTTTCTGGAATTTTTCAACTTGATAAACATTCTTCGCTTTTATAATAGCTGTTTTAATAATATCTTCTCGTGACAGTGCATCATTAGCTGAAGCCCACGGAATACCTTCTATTGGTAAGTTAGCTTTTTGAAGTTTTAATTTAGCAGACTCACCCCACCCACCAGTTGCGATCGCAACACAGCAATTAGGGTCTAGCTGTAATTTAGCTAATACATTTGCAGAACCAGGGATTTCGCTAAATAAATCTTGGTTATTAATATACGCTTTCTGGAGTAGACTAACAAAACGCGCTTTGAGTCTAACTAACTCTTCATCTGAAGGAAGGCGTTCTAATTTTTCTTGGAAAATTTGCTGGGTAATACCAGAATCTGTGGTGTACGCGTATTCAGCCCAATTTGTATTTATACCAAAAATTCCAAATTCCAATGCGAAAGCACGTACAAAACAATTTTCATCAATTTTGTTGGTATTGGTCAGTGTACCATCAATATCAAAAATTACTAATTGCATATAGCGATCGCTCAACAAAATTATTGTTTAAAATCTCATATTCAGACGCTTAAATATAAAGTTTTTCTTTGAGTTGTTGAGCTTTTTTGTAAGATTAACATTTGATAAATTCGGCGAAATCCGAATGTATGGCGAACATAAATCAGTTATGTAGCGGCGTTAGGCTAAGGCTTTGACACACCCTAATTAAGATTTACGATATAAATGGTTTTTCAGAATTGAGTGAATCAGTGCGATCGCTATTTAATTTATGGGGAATTTGCCGTATATAACATCACTTGGCTAGCTAATTCTTCTAAAGAATAGACAATATTAATATCAGGACGTACTAGAGATGTTTGTATCTCTACGTCTTGTCTTCTAGAGTACTGGGGATGAATGCCAACAAATATAGGTTTATTTGTCATCGACCATGCACCCAGTTCATAAAGTACGATAGGGCAGATACTTTCTTGGGGAAACCAAAAGAGAATAGCTTGCGCTAGTCGTAGATGTTTGTGTTCCCATTCAATTTGTTTTCTGGATGCATTGGGGTCTTTAATTGGAAAATTAGCACGACGGGGATTTAAAATTGTCCAAGATAAAGGTTTTAACAACTGTAAAATCTCTGTTTGCCAATCAGGGCAATTACTAATACCCCCAGCGCAAAATATTGCTTGATTTTTACCGTCAAACTCTTCTGGAGATTCAATGTATTTATTCATATTTAAAAGTAATAATCTACGCCAGCAATAATTGCAAGTGCCACAGCATATTGTTCTAAATCTTGTCTGAGCAATTCTAGCTCACTTCTGAATTGAGCTTCTTTTTCCCAATTTTGTTCGTGTTTCTTGGGACTGACATTGGAAGAACGTTCTGCTTCCCAGGCTTGTAATAAAGGATGCCATTTGGATAAAACCGGACGCAATCCTCGGTTAAGGACAGCGATCGCAATTCCTCCGACTGACTCACGAGATCCACCGATATCGGGCCCTGCATCTTTGAGGATTTGTCGGGTAGTACTAAACAGACTGTGTAAGGATGAAAGTGCTTCTCGTGATAATCCTTGGTCTTGTTCGGAATCCAGAGGTTGGATGGCAATGCGGGTAACAAGTTCTACATACAGCGACCAAGCCGCCTTACGTTCTGTAGAGTCGGGTTCCCATTCTGTCCCACCAATACCAAAGGGAAGATTAACAGATACTTTCTTTAATTTTGCTGGATTTGGTTTGGGCATCGGTAGATTCCTAAGTTGATTATTCGCAATTGAGCGACTTGATATCTATAATTGCTTCTATTAACCGTTCTAAAGGTTCCTTTTCATCAACATTGTCAACAAAACGTACCCAATTTAATTCCTTGAGAAACAGTAGCCTTGGATCGTTAGGGATCTCAGTAACACCCGGTAATAAAACTGGAATCAAAGGCAAATCTTCGTTAACAAATCGACTGTTAAGCGATCGCAACTCTTGTAGTTGCCATTTTCCCAAACCATTAAGACTAATAAAGATAGCAGCTGATTTAGCTTGCTGGATTCCTTCTTGTATAGCATCTTGAAAGCTCTTTCCGGCAAGAATCTCCTGTTTATCCAGCCAGGGATTCAAACCTCGCTGTCGCAGTTGGTTGGCGATCGCTTCTATTAAAGGTTTGTCTTTACTATTGTGAGATAAGAAGACATCAAAATCATTGGTAGCAACTTTGCCTTGAATAATGGAAGTAGCTGTGTCAATCTCGCGCTGCTTATCAGCCGCTTTATCCATCTGCGGAATAATCACAGTCCGATCTGCTGTCAGGCGTTCCTCACCATCTAGTAAGGAAATACGAGTGCCGCAGACATTACAATCAATCCAGTTAAAATCGCGCTTTCGCCTGCCTGTCGCCTGTAATTCAGTAACTGGTGTCTCGCAGTCTGAACAAACAAAAATGCGGCGACGACGGATACTTTCTGGCAAAGCTCGCCGCTTCAGGTGAGTATGCACATACTCTTCAAAAACCAGCCTTGTCTCCTCACTCGTTCTTGGCTTAAAAAAGAGGGTTAACTCCGCTTTTCCTTCATCAGTATGGCGCAGCCAGATGCCACACTCACCAACCTTGGCCGTGAACATAGCAGCATTTTTCCACATTTCTTTGCGTTTAAAAATTTCGCTGCGAGACAAACGTACAGCTAAGGTTGTGTATACATTTAATACAGCCCCTTCAAACTCAAAAATCACCGCTTTGCCTTCTGGATCGGGAGCTTCTGGCCATTCGCGGGTGAACTGAGAGGGAAAAACCAGCAATGGCGCAGCTTCAGTTTGCACTCGCAAAGCAATTTCACGAGTCAATAATTCTTCTACTGTGGAAATTAGCAGCAATCTCTCCTTTTCTCTATCTGCCATGCGTTCATCTTCTGACATCCGAAACCGCCCCATGAGTACGTCTTCTTCGACAATACAACCCATACCCTCTGGTTCATCTTTGGCGGCGTTTACAATAGCTGAGGCGTAAGCATCCAATACTTCTGGTTGCAAAAGAATCAGATCGCCAAAGCTGAGTCTACGGATTAAATCTCGCGACTCCACTAACCGAATGCAAGTTTCAAACTTGTCTTGCACTTCTTTAGAATCAGCAAGAGCATTATTGCTTTGCAAGAAGGCGCGGTACAAGTCATCCACTTGACATAACAGCCTTTTTGATTTCTTTTCTTGAATTAAGAAAACTTTGATTTTCTGAAATAGTTCTGTAGAAATTACCTTTGGCAATTGCTCCCAGTCAATAGCGTTGCGAATGGCTGTAGCTAGTTCCTTAATTTGCAATCCTTCTTTGGCACTAGTCTCAAAGTAACCATCAAAACCAAGTTCGCTAACTAAAGCATTGATGCGTGCCTTAGTAACACCAATGCTACCCCGGTCTGCACGGGCGGATACTAAAAATTTTTTCAGAGCGATCGCAGAATTACCTGGCAAGTTTTGTGCTTGTTGTAAAGCACGGTTCCAATAATATACTCCGGCAAAGGGTT
>NZ_JAVRBY020000096.1:0-18473 GCF_034531035.1 Nostoc sp. DedQUE02
ATGGGTCAGCCACTTTATATAGTACATAAATACTATAAAATAGCGATCACGCTGTGCCAGTTGCGTAAGTCCTGTGGTTGAATGTCAGCCTCATAAAGATTTTCATATTTCTGGCTGTTCTAAAATACGGCAAACCTATCAATTTAGTGTATTTAATTGTTATGTAAAGGAGAGTCCCACAAAGAACGCAAAAAAGCAATGGGTAAATTAACGTAATTAATACTCGTACAGCTGTGCTATGCGGAGATGGGATGTTTTTTACTGGAAGTTCCCTAACTTATTTAAGTCCACCAAACAACGAATGGGCAAACAAAGCGGCTTGAGTGCGATCGCGTAAACTCAAACGACTAAGAATATTGGTAACATAATTCTTAACAGTGTTTTCTGAAAGAAACAGCGATTCAGCAATTTCCCGGTTATTAGCTCCACAAGCAATTAATCGCAATACATCTAATTCTCTGGGTGTGAGTTGCGCCAACTCTGGAGGGGGTTGCACAGACGGGACAGGTGCAGCAATCGGCGTGAGTGCTTTCTCAAACAATCCTGGGCCGAGTAGGGTTTGTCCCTTGTGGACGGATAGAATTGCTAACATTAGTTCATCTGGTTCGGTGTCCTTGAGCAAATAGCCCTTTGCACCCAGGCGCATCGCCTGAAAAACATACTCATCATCATCGAAGGTGGTGAGAACGAGAACCTTAATATCAGGATATTGTTGAGCGATCGCTTTTGTTGTGGCAACTCCATCCATTACGGGCATTCGGATATCCATTAGCACAATATCGGGTTGCAGCGCGGCAATCTGTTCGAGTGCCCGTTGCCCATTTTCTGCTTCACCGATTACCTGCATCTCTGCATTCGACTCAAGCATACTCTTAAGTCCCTGGCGAATAAGATGCTGATCGTCAACTAATAAAATCCGAATCATAAGCTAAAACACTAACAGCTTTGAGAGTGGCAAAGAAACAGAAATACAGCAACCTGTTCCTAGTTGACTGTGGAGATTCAACTGGCCGCCTAGTGCAACCGTCCGTTCTCGCATCCCTTGTAATCCAAACCCGGTTGTATTTTGAGTGGGGTTAAAACCTTTTCCATTATCTTCGATTGACAGATGAATCGTTCCAGCGTGAGCCAGAAGTTTAACGGTGACACTCGTCGCCTCGGCGTGTTTACAAATATTTGTCAGCGATTCTTGCACAATGCGGAATAAAGCCGTGTTTACTTCTGTTGGCAAGGTGTGCGGTACATCAATTTTACAGGACGGTTCAATACCTGTGGTTTGCTGAAAATCTGTCAGCAGCTTTTCAATGGCTGATTTGAGAGATTGCCCTTGCAAAGGATTTGAACGCAAAACCGAAAGCGATCGCCGAATTTCTAGCAACGCCTCAGCCCCCAATTCTTTTGCTTGTTTGAGAAATGTTAATGCTTTGTCATTATTTGATTGCCAAAACAACAGAGTATTATTAATCTGAATGGTTTGGGCGGCGAGAGTGTGTCCTAACCCATCATGAATTTCGCGGGCAATTCGGTTGCGTTCCTGCAAGGTTGCCTGATCTTCAATCCGCAGGGCATACTGGCACAGTTGTTGATTGGTAATCTCTAATTGCTGATGGGCAATTTCTAACTGCTCTCGACTTTGGCGCTCTGCAAGCAGGGCATTAATTAACAATAAAGCGAATACTAACGTTAAGCTAAACAATAATATATTACTTAATCGCCAATCCCAAGACATAGCGATCATCTTATCTCGCATCAAATTCTCAGGCTCAATGGGTCTTAACAAAAGCAGTGTTCCATGAGATAGCAGAGATAAACCCAAGACAACCAACTGTCCCGATCGCTTAAATATCAGACAACTCCGCATCACCAGTACCAGACACAGCAGCAAAACGGAGCGAGGAGATAAACTATGTTGAGTCGCTGGTAGCCAAATTAAACCTAATTCTAGGGCTGTATAAAGTAATTTTGTTTCCAGGTTCACCATTGGTAATCTCAAGCCCATCAAGCTGAAGATGGCGATCGCCAGAACTCGTAGCAGCAACGACCAAGACAAATCAAACGGCAGCAGAACTTCCATGAACGCTGCCGTGGCTAATAACAGCCACTCTAGGTAAAGCAACAGACGAAAAGATGGGTAGGTCAAGCTAACCATAGAACTGTTCCAAATCAATGGCCTTTCTAACAAAACCATAGATATTTTCACTATTTTAGAGGGAAATATTGAACTGGGGACTGGGGATTAGGGACTAAGGACTGGGGATTGGGAAGATTTGAATCGGAATTCAGACCCCAACCAAATCTTACTCATCATTTCTTCCCCAGTACCCAGTACCCAGTCCCTAGTCCCCATTCTTCTATATAACGAATCTGTCTCTAGTATCGGTAGAGCCGTTCCGACTAATTAACTATTTCTAAATTAGGAAAAAAGTCACAATAACTTGAGTACTTTTTTACTGGTCAGGTTAGGAATTCTAGCTCATGTGCAAACTCATTTCAACTTTTAAGATTAGCTGGTGTGAGGAAAGCAGCAACTTTTCAAACATCTTCTAACGAAAATTGAGTTAAAACAGTCCGATTACACACAACAAAAACAACAGAAATAAATGATGAAAAAACAGATAATTTTACCAACCCTGCTATTTGCAACTATTCTAATTGCAGGAATGACAGGTTGCACCAGTTCTAAATCTCCAGATGTGTCTCAAGGTAATGATTCTGGCACAAAGGTATCTGATACTTCTACAACAAACTCTCCGGCATCGAATACGTCAGAACGCGCTCAAAAGCGCGAAGAAATTCGCAAGCAAATTGAGGCAGTTCTGACCCCAGATCAGGTAAAGGAATTGTCAACGAAATTACAACAAGGTGAAAAAATGCGTAAAGCAGTGTTGAGCCTGAATCTCACGGCTGACCAAAAGACTAAAATTCAGGATATTTTTAAAACTGCTTATCCCCATCGCAAAGGAAAATCTCAAGATAATTCTTAGTAATTTTATCAAAATAGAATTCAGGAGTCAGGTGGTCGCCGAGCCTGTCCTGACTTGTGCCGAGCGTATCGCTAAAGCGAAAGCTCCGCTAACGCGTAGCGTCTCGTAGAAAAGTCGAAGTAGCGTAGCCGTTGGCGCAGTCGAGGTGAGTCAGAATGGGCTAAACCTTAGCTATCCGCTAACAGAAGGAATTATCTACGGACGGCTTAGGGTATTCAGCCTTTCATTAATTGGATTCTAAATTCTGAATTCTGAATTCTGTATTCTTCTTCAAGAGTTAAAGTATGTTTAAACAAAATTTTCTTGTCAAGATAGAGTTAGCTGCGATCGCAGCAATCTTTGTCGGAACTAGTCTCTACACTTCTAAAGCTCTAGGTAAAGCCCAATCTAATCCTCAAAAAATGGTGGATGAAGTGTGGCAAATTCTAGATAAAAATTATGTTGATGCCAGCTTTAACCATCAAGATTGGAAAGCAATTCGCCAGCAGTATATTAGCCGTTCCTATAGTTCTAAGAAAGAGGCTTATGGGGCGATTGAAGAAATGGTGGCAAAATTAGGCGATCGCTACACCGAGTTTTTCGATCCCCAAGAATTTAAAGCCCTAAATAACGACATTTCTGGCAATCTCACTGGCGTAGGGCTGGAACTGGCACAGAATGAAAAAACTAAAGCTTTAACCGTTGTCGCCCCAATTCAAGGAACCCCTGCTTTTAAAGCTGGCATTTTACCGGACGATGTGATTGTCCAAATTAACGGTCAAAAAACTCAGGGGATGAAAATTGACGATGCCGTAAAGCGGATTCTCGGCCCGGTGGGAACTAAGGTAGTACTCACGATTCAACGGGGTAGCCAGTCGGAAACTTTCAAACTTACCCGCGCCAATATTGCTATCCATCCTGTAACTTACAACACGCAAACAACAGCAGCAGGCAAGATTGGTTACATCCGTTTGCCAGAATTTACGCAAACTGCCCCCGCAGAGATGCATCGCGCAATTGAAGCATTAGAAAAACAACAGGTGCAGGGCTACGTTTTGGATCTGCGTTCCGATCCGGGTGGATTGTTGGATGCGAGTTTGCAAATTGCCAGTATGTGGTTGAAGCAAGGGGCGATCGTGTCTTTGGTAAATCGAGACCAAGTTAAAGAGAGCTACAATGCATCGGGACATCCTCTCACTGACAAACCCTTAGTAATACTAGTTGATAAGGGATCTGCTAGCGCCAGCGAAATTCTGTCGGGAGCGCTACAAGACGATAATCGCGCCACCTTAGTCGGGACTCGCACTTTCGGTAAAGGTTTAGTTCAAGCTGTAGAGCCACTAGAGGATGGTTCGGGGCTGAAACTAACGATCGCTAAATACTACACACCGAAAGGTCGAGATATCAATCATGTCGGCATTGCCCCAGATATTAACGTGGCATTAACCGAGGCGCAACAGAAAGCATTAGTGCAAAACCGAACCTTAGCGACATTAGCCGATCCTCAGTATGCTAGCGCCGTTGCTGACCTAAGCAAATTGATTCAGTCTGGGACGAATCATGTGAGTTTGCAGCGTGGGGAATAAACACTGTCGCGAGCAAGTTAGGAACTGTATCTTTCTATCATGTCAACCCGCAAAGCCCAACGACTTCAAATTTGTGAGCCAGTCCCAGGTCTGCAAATCCTGGTTCAACTCAGTAACACTCCTTTAGTACGGACAGTCATAGCTATTGTTACCCGCCATCAGCTAGCGATCGTTGGGCTTGTATTTGTTACCACCTTGGTTTTTTCTATGCGGGAAAACGCCCCCTGGCTGACAGTACCGAAACAGGTAGCGATCGAATTTTTTTCAGCTGTATCCCAGTCTCTAGCTGCTTTATTGGGAGTGTTAATTGTTTTTCTCACCTTTACTAGTCAGTTGATTGCTCAAAGGAGATATGAGGACTACTATACACTTCAGATTCAGATTGACCAACTCATTCGTCTAACTCAGTCTCTTCCCCCTGAACTCAGTAATTTTGATCAAACGCTGATCGCACTGATTAACTATTTAGTTCCCTTGCATTTAAAGGATTTCCCAATCTGGGCAACTAGCTCTCAGGCGCTACCTTGGGACAAGCTTTTAGATAATTTCAAGAATGAACATGAATTGATGCAATTGCAGCAAAAATGCTCCTTAGCTACCCATCTGCACCAACAACAAATTTTACTTGTCATCAATAACATGGAAGAAATACTGGAGAGATTTTCTAAGCTTTACAATCGCATTCTAGAGATGAGCCGTTTTATTCTTGCGATTGTCAAGTTGTCTTTTCTTCTAGGAGTTTCTCTCGTATTTTTGCTGTTATTTGGCATTATCGATTTGCAAAGAAAGTTTCCCGATCTTAGCCTACCTGTAATTGTTTCTTTAGCAATTTGGGTGTTAATTGCTCTTTTAGAGCTAGTACTTGATACCTGGTTTTTTTATAAAAACTTTTATGGCTCGTCGAGTCACTATCTACGCTTTTTCCCAAATAAAAAATACCCTAATTAATAGGCAAAGGCTAATTTACCATGAGTAACTTAACATCATTTCCAGATCCTAAAGCTATTAACACAAGCAAAGCTCCAACTGATACAGTCCGTGCTTATCTTCAAGAAATTGGGCGGATACCTCTATTGACCCAAGAGCAAGAAGTTTTTTTTGCTCAACAAGTTCAGCAGATGATGAAAATACTTGCTGAATCAGAAAAACTGACTGTTGAATTAAAGCGGACACCCACACTGGCAGAATGGGCTAACGAGATGCAGTTAAGCGAACAGGAACTACTTCAGCAGCTAAATCAAGGGAAAAAAGCTAAGCAGAAAATGATCGCGTCTAATCTCCGGCTGGTGGTGTCAATTGCCAAGCAATATCAGAGACGTAACTTAGAGCTAATGGACTTAATTCAAGAAGGTACTTTGGGTTTGGAGAGAGGAGTTGAGAAATTCAATCCGACTCTAGGATACAGATTTTCAACCTACGTTTACTGGTGGATTCGTCAAGGAATTACTAGAGCGATCGCCCAACAAGGACGCACAATCCGATTACCCAGTCACATCAATGAAAAGTTAAATAAAATTAAACGCGTTCAGCGAGAATTATCTCAAAAACTTGGCCGTATTCCCACTAGTACAGAAATTGCTAATGCACTTTCTTTAAAGCCTAGTCAGATTCGAGAATATCTAAGTTTGGCTCGTAAAACTATCTCTCTTGATATTCGAGTCGGCTCGGAGAAAGATGTAAAGTTAGAAGATTTAATCCAAGATTATAGATATTCCGAAAATGGATATACTAATGAACAATTTTTCAATCAGGAAGTTGAGAGTTTATTATCAGATTTGTCTAAACAGCAACAGCAAATCTTAAGCTTGCGCTTTGGTTTGACAGATGGAAACGAACTTTCTTTAGAAGAAATTGGTCAGCGTATGGGTATTAGCCGGGAACGAGTTAGACAGATAGAAAAACAAGCTTTACAACTTCTATATCGGCAATTAAATAAAAAATAAATTAACCCAGTTTTTAATAAACTAAAATGTATTGGAGGTTTTGATGAACCATGAAATTGAAATTTCTAACGAGAGTTTGACTGAAAACAGTATAGAACCAGAGCTACCGCGATCGCCAAAAAAGAAAAAGATTCGTTTGGTAATTTTGGGCGTGCTGTTGCTGGCTGGGTTGGGTTTTTTTGGTATCCATGCAGGTGCAGCCAAGTCAGATAAAACTGAAAAATCTGGGCGTAATCGGCAGCAATTGACACCTGTAACTGTGGCAATGGTGACACAAAAAACGGTTCCGATACAATTGCAGGCGATCGGTAATGTGCAAGCGGGGTCTACAGTATCGATTACACCCCAAGCTAGCGGACGGATCGTAGGAGTTTATTTCAAGAAAGGTCAAGATGTGAAAAAGGGACAACTTTTGTTTACTCTAGATGACCGATCACAAGCTGCTGCAATCCAGCAAGCTCAAGGTGTTGTAGCAAAAGATCAAGCCTCGGTACAACAAGCTAGAGATGCGTTAACTAGAGATTTGGGTCAGGTAGACCAAGCAAGAGCCACTTTAGTCAAAGACCAAGCCTTAGTGCGACAAGCGCAAGCGAATTTGGCCAAGGATCAAGCACAAGCAGAATTTGCTCAGGGACAGAGCGATCGCTATAGTGCGTTGTATAAGAAAGGTGCGATTAGTTTAGATCAAGCACAGCAATACGTTTCCAATAGCAAATCGGCTACAGCAACCCTCCAAGCAGATCGAGAAGCGATCGCTAATGCTGAGGCTGTTTTGAAAAGCGATCAAGTAGCGCTAACTAATGCTGGCGCAGTTGTCAAAGGCGATCAAGCTGCGATCGCTAATGCTCAAGCTGTTGTCGTTTCAGACCAAGGAGCATTAGACAATACCAAAGTGCAATTATCTTACGCCAAAATTTATGCGCCGATTGATGGTCGCGCTGGCAATATTCTTGTGACTCAGGGGAATGTGGTACAAGCCAACAGCACGACTCCACTTGTTACCATCACCCAAATTCGCCCGATTCAAGTTGCTTTTTCCATTCCTGAAACAAATCTGCCCCAAGTACAAAAGTATATGCAGAATGGCAAGCTGAAGGTCGATGTAACGTTCCCCGATAATCCATCTCATCCGATACCAGGTGCTTTGACGTTTGTCAATAACACAGTTGATAACACCACGGGGACAATTCAACTAATTGGCGACTTTGATAACACTCAGGGACATTTATTTCCCGGTCAATTTGTCAACGCAACCCTAACGCTGACTGAACAACCAAATGCAACGGTTGTTCCTTCCCAAGCCGTGCAGAATGGCCCCGATGGACAGTTTGTTTTTGTAGTTAAGCCAGACATGACGGTAGAAAACGTTCCAGTTACAGTTAGCAGCACCATTCAGGGGCTAGATGTAATTCAGAAAGGCCCACAACCAGGCGATAAAATTGTTACCGATGGTCAGGCGAATCTTGTTTCTGGGAGCAAAGTCCGCGTCAAAACACCCGGCAATTCCCAAGGCGGTAATGACTCAAATCAGCCAAGAAGAAATCATTCCCGTAACTCTGGTGGAGGTGATTCATGAACCTCTCGGAACCATTTATCCGTCGCCCGATCATGACGACTCTGGTGATGGCAGCGATTTTGATCTTCGGTTTCATGAGTTATCGCTTGCTGCCCATCAGCGATTTACCAAGTGTAGATTATCCCACAATTCAGGTCAGCGCTTCCCGACCGGGAGCCAGCCCCGAAACAATGGCAGCATCGGTTGCCCGTCCTCTAGAAAAGCAATTTTCCAGTATTGCTGGACTCGATTCGCTCAACTCAACTAGCACTCTGGGACAGACTCAAATTACCCTGCAATTTAACCTGAGTCGGAATATTGATGATGCGGCGCAGGATGTGCAAGCGGCGATATCGGGAGCATCGGGGCAAATTGCTAACGATTTACCCAATCCTCCCACCTACAGCAAAGTTAACCCCGCAGATCAACCGATTCTTTACCTTTACCTCGATTCTCCCACTCTGCCGCTTTCCCAGGTAGATAATTATGCCGAGACTTATCTGGCGCAAAAGCTATCTACAATCAATGGGGTAGCACAGGTAGCTGTTTACGGTTCCCAAAAGTATGCGGCTCGAATTCAACTCGATCCGCAGCAATTGGCAGCGCGGCAAATTGGGTTAGATCAGGTGGCGACGGCGATTCAACAAGGTAACGTCAATTTGCCTACCGGCAGTCTTTCGGGAAATCACAAGAATTTTACAGTCCAAACTAACGGACAACTTGAGGATGCGGCTGCTTATCGTCAGTTGATTGTGTCTTATAAAGATGGAATGCCCATCTATCTCAATCAACTGGGTCGGGTCGTTGACAGTGTAGAAAATGACAAGGTGGCAAGCTGGTATAACAATACTCGCGCCATTATTCTCACCATTCAAAGACAGCCTGGAACCAATACGGTACAAGTCGTAGATACGATTAAGAAATTGCTCCCGGATTTGCGATCGCAGATTCCGGCATCAGTAGAAATTGGTATTCTCTATGATGCATCTCAGTCGATTCGAGATTCAGTAGATGATGTCAGATTCACGTTGATTTTGACGATCGCTCTAGTTATCTTAGTAATTTTCATCTTTTTACGGAACCTCTCGGCGACGGTGATTCCCAGTTTGGCATTACCCGTTTCGCTGATTGGAACTTTTGCGGTGATGTATTTGCTGCACTACTCACTAGATAACCTATCGCTGATGGCGTTGACCCTTTCAGTGGGTTTTGTAGTGGATGATGCGATCGTCATGCTAGAAAATATCGTCCGTCACATGGAAATGGGGGAACGTCCCTTAGAAGCGGCGTTGAATGGGTCGAGAGAAATTGGTTTTACAATTCTGTCGATGACCCTTTCTTTGGTTGCAGTCTTCATCCCCATGTTGTTCATGAGTGAAGTCCTGGGGCGATTATTTCATGAATTTGCTGTGACGATCGCAGTGGCAATTCTCGTCTCTGGTTTTGTGTCTTTGACTTTGACTCCCATGTTGTGCAGCCGTTTTCTGCGTCCTGTAGATCATGCTAATCAAAGTCGGTTATATCAAGCTTCCGAATATGTCTTCGATCGCTTCCTCGGTTTGTATGACTGGAGTCTGAAAAAAGTCTTAAAATATCACCGCACCACGATGATTTTATCTGTCGTTCTCTTGGCGGTGACAGTTGGGTTGTTGCTGGTAGTTCCCAAAGGCTTTATTCCTAGCGAAGATACCGGACAAATTACGGGTATTACCCAAGCAGCCGAGGATGCATCTTTTGATAATCTTGTCCAGCATCAACAGACAGTTGCTAACTTGATTCGTGAAGATCCGAATGTAGATGCAGTCAACTCCAATATTGGCGCGGGAGCGAGTGCTAATGGCAGTGGAGCAGCAGTTGCAGCCAATTCCGGGAGTTTGTTTATTCGGTTAAAACCGCGATCGCAGCGCCAACTTGGGGCTGACGAAATCGTGCAAAATTTACGAACCAAACTCGCCACTGTTCCAGGCATCCAAGTATTCTTACAAAATCCGCCAGCGATACCCATTGGCGCTCAACAAAGCACAGGACTTTATCAGGTTGCACTTCAGAGTTCTGATGTCAAACCCTTGCAGGAATATGTTCCGCAACTTGTTCTGAAAATGAAGAACTTGCCAGAACTCCAGGATGTCAACAGCGATTTACAATTTGCTTCCCAGATTCAAATTGACATTGACCGCGATAAAGCCTCAACTTATGGGATTACCGCCGAGCAAATCGAAAATACCCTCAGAAGTGCTTACGGTTCCTACCAAGTGTCAACCATCTATGCAGCGACCAATGAGTATCAGGTGATTTTGGAATTAGCACCGCAATATCAGCAGGATATCAATGCTTTGTTGACATTGTACATTAACTCCAGTACAGGAGTGGCAGTTCCTCTAAAGACATTCGCCAAACTATCTCAGGGAGTCAGCCCGTTAATGGTCAATCATAACGGTCGGATGAACGCTGCTACCATTTCCTTTAACCTCGCCCCTGGTGCGTCCTTGGGAAATGCCAACCAAAAAATTGCAGAACTGATCGATCAGGTGATTCCTAAGAGCATTAGCACCAGCTTTCAGGGTGCAAGCCAAGTATTTCAAAGTTCACTGCCGAGTTTGGGTTTACTGTTAGCGATCGCCATCTTAGTAATTTATCTCATCCTGGGTATTCTCTATGAGGATTTCATTCACCCAATTACGATTCTTTCCGGTTTGCCATCAGCAGGTTTTGGGGCATTGTTAACGCTGATAATATTCCATGTCGAACTGAATGTTTATTCCTTCATCGGCATAATTCTTTTAGTGGGCATTGTGAAGAAAAACGGGATCATGATGGTGGATTTTGCCATCGAAGCCCAGCGAAATGAATTGAAAAAGCCGTCCGAGGCGATTTATCAAGCCTGTTTGGTGCGCTTCCGGCCGATTATGATGACGACGATGGCAGCATTAATGGGAACCTTGCCCATAGCGATCGGATTTGGGGCTGGTTCCGAATCCCGCCGTCCTTTAGGTATTGCAGTTGTGGGCGGGCTAGTGTTTTCTCAGATATTGACTCTGTATTTAACACCCGTGTTCTATATCTATATGGAATCGTGGCGGAAGAAGCTTAATCAAGTTAAGTTTCGGCGGGTGTTCTCATTTACAGGGGAGCGATCGTGATTTTCAACAAGCAATATAGCCATCTTCAATCTGGTGAGGTACAGGTATGCAAATAGACCTAACCCCCTAACACCCTAACAAAAGCAAGAAGCACAGAAGTGTTTTAAAGTTGCTGCGTGAAGTAGGGTCGGTTAATTTTTGCAGGTCGATGCAACAAAGGTGCAGGTTGATACAACAAAGTTGCAGGTCAATGCAACAAAGGTGCAGGTCAATGCAACAAAGGTGCAGGTCAATGCAACAAAGGTGTAGGTCAATGCAACAAAGGTGCAGGTCGATGCAACAAAGATGCAGATTAAAAGACTTGTGTGTACACCGTAGCCTTTATTCATCCTTATTAGACAAGCAATTGATGAATTGCTGCTGCTGATTAATTACAGCGATCAGTCTGAGTGGAAAGGGATTGTCTTATATTTGCCCTTATGAAATATAAACTCAAAACAATACAAACTAAGCAATTAAATTACACATAATCCTTACATTTCTGGGAGAACAAAACTCATGAACCTTTCAGAACTCTTCATCCGTCGTCCAGTCATGACCACCTTGGTAATGATGGGTATCCTCATTTTCGGTCTCATGAGTTATCTACTGTTACCCATCAGCGCCCTACCCAACGTTGAATATCCTTTTATTTCTGTCTCCGCTAGTCTCCCTGGTGCTACCCCCGAAACAATGGCATCTTCCGTCGCCGCACCGCTAGAAAGACAGTTTACCGAAATTGCCGGACTAAATTCATTCAATTCCACCAGTTCCACAGGCAGCACTAACATCTCCCTACAATTTGACTTTAGCCGCAGAGTGGAAGATGCCGCCAAAGATGTACAGGCGGCGATTTCAGCCGCCGCCGGACAACTGCCCGCCGGAATGCCTCACCCCCCTACATACCGTAAAGTTAACCCATCTGTCTCGCCGATACTCTTCCTCTATATGTATTCGGAGACACAGCCAATTTCAACAGTAGATGAATACGCAGAGGTAACAGTTGGTCAACCAATTTCGATGATTGATGGTGTTGCTCAGGTACAAGTTTTCGGTCAACAGCAATATGCAGTCCGCGTCCAGCTTGACCCGCGAGAGTTGGCATCGCGGGGAATTGGTCTAAATCAGGTAAAAACTGCAATTCAACAGGGAAATGTTAACTTACCTACAGGCAGTCTCTCTGACAGTTACAAAAGTTATACGATTCAGGCGAACGGTCAACTCACCGATGCTGCCAGCTATCGCCAGCTAATTGTAACTTACAAAAATGGTGCGCCTGTGCGGCTCCAAGATTTGGGAGAGGTAATTGACAGCGAACAAAACGTCAAAGTCTCGAATTTGTATAGCGATCGCAAAGTAACAAATCGCCATTCTGTTGTTCTGGCTGTGCAGCCGCAGCCGGGAGCCAACACGGTAAATATTGTTGATTCCATCCAGAAACTTTTACCTACACTCCGCGAACAAGTTCCCAAATCCATTGAAATGGGGATTATGTACGATCGCTCTCAAACCATTCGAGCCTCTGTCAATGACGTTAAATTTACCTTGGTTCTCTCGGTTTGTCTCGTCGTATTGGTGATTTTCTTATTTTTACGTGATATAACTGCTACCCTAATTCCCAGTTTGGCGTTACCTGTAGCGATCATTGGCACTTTTGCTGTCATGTATCTGTCGGGTTTCTCTCTAGACAACCTTTCACTCATGGCGTTGACCCTTTCCGTCGGGTTTGTCGTGGATGATGCGATCGTTGTGTTAGAAAATATCGTCCGTTATCGAGAAATGGGCGAATCTCCCCTGAACGCGGCATTGAAGGGATCAAAAGAAATCAGCTTCACCATTTTGTCAATGACCCTTTCTCTAGTGGCGGTGTTCATCCCAATTATGTTTATGAGTGGAATAATCGGGAAATTATTTCATGAATTTGCCGTGACGATCGCAGTGGCAATTTTGGTTTCGGGTTTTGTTTCCCTCAGTCTCACGCCAATGTTGTGCAGTCGTTTCTTAAGTTCATCACATCAGCAAAGACCAAATCTTTTGTATCGCGTCTCAGAACGAGCATTTGATTTACTACTGCAAGGATATGATTGGACGCTCAAGCCGATTTTAAAATACCGCCTGATGACACTCATCGGTTCTGGCATTTTGTTGGTAATGACTGTCTATTTGTTCGTCATCGTTCCCAAAGGTTTTATTCCTACCGAAGACACCGGACAACTGACGGCGAACACCAAAGGAGCGCAAGATATTTCTTTTGATGATATGCGCCGTCACCAGCAAAAGGTTGTTGACATTATTCGTCAAGACCCCAATATTGAAGCAGTTGATTCTATTGTGGGTGCAAGTGGGCCGAATGCATCAGTGAACTCCGGGCGAATTACGATTCGGCTCAAGCCACGTTCTGAACGTAAACTGAATGCTGACGAAATCATTCAAGAGTTAACCCCCAAGTTGAGGCGTGTGGTTGGGGTTAAGACATTCCTCCGTTCTCCGCCAGCTATTCCCATCGGTGGACAACAAACCAATTCTACTTATCAGTTCACATTGCAGAGTTTGAATTTACAAGACTTGCGCCAATACGTTCCTAAACTTGTAGATAAAGTCAAAACTCTACCAGGACTCCGGGACGTTGACAGCGATTTACAACTCAGCACTCCTCAAATCCAAGTCCAAGTTGACCACAACAAAGCCGCAACCCTTGGGATTACCGCCCAACAAGTTGAACAAACCCTCAGTGCTGCTTATGGTTCTAGCCAGGTTTCCACTATTTATACCCCAAATGACCAATTTTATGTAATTTTGGAAGTAAAACCGGAATTTCAACGAGATCCTAGCGCCCTATCGATGCTATATGTGCAATCGAGTACTGGAAAACTGATTCCTTTGAGTGCGATCGCCAACATCACTCAAAATGTCGGCCCTCTGACTGTTACTCACGTTGCTCAACTCCCCTCTGCAACTATCTCTTTTGACACGCTACCAGGAACGTCTCTCAGTCAGGCTACAGATGCTATCAAGCAAGCAGCCAGTGAGGTGCTACCCTCAACAATTACCCCCAGCTTTCAGGGTTCAGCCCAAACCTTCCAACAGTCTTTCAATGATTTAGGCGTGCTGTTGTTGGTATCTATTTTAGTCATCTACCTGATTCTCGGTATCCTCTATGAGGATTTCATTCACCCAATCACCATTCTTTCTGGTCTACCTTCGGCGGGTTTTGGTGCATTACTGACGCTGCTGATTTTCCAGGTTGATTTAAATCTTTACTCTTTCATCGGCATTATTCTGCTAGTAGGTATTGTTAAGAAAAATGGTATTATGCTGGTGGACTTTGCCATTGAAGCACAACGAAACGAAGGTAAAAATTCCTTTGATGCCATCTATGCCGCTTGCTTGACTCGCTTCCGTCCGATTATGATGACGACGATGGCAGCTTTAATTGGGACACTCCCCATTGCTCTGGGTACAGGAGTAGGTTCAGAAGCGCGTCGTCCTTTGGGAATTGCGATCGTTGGTGGATTGGTATTCTCTCAGATATTGACTCTCTATCTAACTCCAGTGTTTTACATTTACATGGAGACATGGCGGAAAAAGCTTGGCCAACCGAAGTTTTACCGCTTTTTATTCAAAACATAATTTTCCTATGTCTACAGCTAGATCATCCTACTAGTTCACCACACAAATTCTGACAGGTAGAGACTGGGGAAAGGGAAAAGGTAAAAGGGGAAGGGTTTTATACCTTTCCCCCTTACCCTTTTACCTGCCTTGTCCTGTCAGAATTTTTTTGACTGACTATATTGGCTAAAGCAATTCTGCGATCGCCTTTGCATCTGATGCAGAATTCTTTTCGAGTCAAAGTTGCTGGGGAAACAGCGATGTCTCGGTGTTGTCCCCATAAAATACAGCGAGTAAAAGCTAAGAGGAGCGATCGCTTTGAATTAAGGTTATATAGCTCAATACAGTTCAGTTAAGCTTTTTTCTCTCCCCCTGCTCCCGAAGCCTCCCCTGCTCAAGAACAGCCTGCCTTAACAGATAAATTTGCTTAACCCAAGCGTATTGTTATATAGCTAACTCTAATTCCGACCCCACAGAATCATCTTCTTTTATTAGGAAAGTCCTAATGCAAAATCATCGCCACCTTGAAAATCAAACTCTGCCCGATAGGAGTATTCAATTTTTAACGTATAGTTTGCACTATTAGAACTATTGGTTTCTATTACTATTTCCTTCAATACTTCTCCAGTAGATTCAGAGTTATCAGAACCAATAGGGAGTAAGTCACCAAAGGTTATTTCTGGGGATGGTTTAATCTTAACGGCTGGCGTTCCATCGGCTAAGTTGGGAATGGGAGTTCCATCGGTTTTTAGCAATGCTGATACAACGGCTGTCAAATTTCTGAAGGTGACATTTGAGTAACAGTTAGACGCTACGATCGCAATAGTTTCTGAACCCTGTACCGCCAATGGTTGACGATCGCTCCTTAACTCAAAACACGGTAGTGGCTGCTGAATCTCTAACTTAATCCCAACTGGACGGCTATTGCAAATTACCTTTTGAAGCACTTCTGTAAAGCCACCAATAGAATCGCGATCGGTAAAAGCTTCTCCGCCTGTTTCTTTAGCTAATCTGGCGTATTCTTGCTGCAAACTATCTTTAAATTTGCTCTTGGTCGTGCCAAAATAATTATGAACTTTTACTCCTGCTTGTTGAGCTTTGGCGATCGCTTTATTGGCAGCGATAATATCTTTCTCTTCAGTTCTATCTCCTCCTGCTTCGAGAGCTTCATCTCCCAAATAGAAAATTGATCGGGCTGCTCCCGGTCGCCAATCAAAATAAGTTGAAACATCTTCTACAGTTCGAGCCGCATCTTCCTGCGCTCCCGCATCAGGTAATTGTCCTCGCTTTCTGGCTCGCAAATCTCCTTTAGAAACTTGGCACTCATTCAAGAGATAATCCCGTACTGTCCGATTAAAATTTGTACCTTTCCAAGTACCTTCAATGCCAAGCCAAATCACTCTCAAATCGCAAGGACAACTAGAAGAGGCGCTAGCAATAGCGGCGGCGGCGGCATTGCTAAGGTCGGAAGCTTCATCTTTCATCGAAGGGCTAGTATCAATGACGATTACTAAATCCACTGGATCTCTTGCTGTGGCACTATCGATTCTGCAAGGGCGCACTGTGGGTATGATTTGTTGGGTTTGGCTCATATTTTTTGATATGCACTGTAAGTAGTTGATGCTGATTCCTGTTATTTTTGCACAGACCAACAGCCAATTTCGCCTCTAATTCTTCATCTTGATTTAACTCTCAAAATCCGACGTTGAAAAAAGCTTCAAATTGCCTTCTAATTTCGGTTACATTGAAATTCACCTTATACCTAACTCCTAACTTTTCGCTCTAAAAAATGGTTCCTTCCAGACGAGTTTATTTATTGTTGGTTTTGGCTATAGCGATCGCCCCGATCCTATACTTATTTCTCAGTATTAGAGCAACCATCGCCATCACTGTGCTATTTGATGCCATTGTTCTAGGACTGATGGTTGTAGATGGTTTACGGGTACGACGTTCTCGTGTGCAAATTACCCGCGAGTTACCATCACGATTATCCATTGGACGGGATAATCCCGTGGTGCTGAAGGTGACATCGCCAAATACCAACGCCCAAATTGAAATCCGCGACTATTATCCAACAGGATTTGGCGTGTCTACACCTGGACTGAGCGCCATTGTTTCTAGTAACAGCACCGAAGAATTAACGTATACCGTCCACCCGACACACCGGGGAGAGTTTTCTTGGGGGAATATTCAAGTCCGACAGTTGGGACTTTGGGGATTAGCTTGGGATGATTGGCAAATTCCTCAAAGTCTGCCAGTGAAAGTTTATCCTGATTTACTGGGATTGCGATCGCTGACAATTCGTTTAACACTGCAATCATCGGGATCAATGCGGCAATCTCGCAAAACTGGTATTGGTACAGAGTTTGCCGAACTGCGAAACTATCGTACTGGTGACGATTTGCGGTTTATTGATTGGAAAGCTACCGCCCGACGGGTTGGCGCTTATGGTAATGGAATGCCACTGGTGAGGGTTCTAGAACCAGAACAAGAACAAACATTACTGATATTACTCGATCGCGGACGGTTGATGACAGCAAAAGTGCAGAGTTTACAACGATTTGACTGGGGTTTGAATGCAACTTTATCCTTAGCTTTGGCAGGCTTACATCGAGGCGATCGCGTGGGTGTTGGTGTATTTGACCGCCAGATGCATACGTGGATTCCCCCAGAACGCGGTCAACATCATTTGAATCAGTTAATCGATCGCCTGACTCCAATTCAACCAGTGTTGTTTGAATCTGATTATTTGGGAGCGGTAACAAATGTTTTGCAGCGACAAACCCGGAGGGCGCTTGTAGTAGTAATTACCGATTTAATTGATATCACTGCCTCTACAGAACTCCTAGCCGCACTCTCCAAACTAGCACCCCGCTATCTGCCATTTTGCGTTACTTTGCGAGATCCGCAAGTTGATCGTCTGGCACATACCTTTACAGATGATGTTACAGGTACTTATGCCCGCGCAGTAGCGCTCGATTTATTAATGCAACGACAAGTAGCTTATGCCCAACTGAAACAAAAAGGTGTATTAGTACTAGATGCACCAGCAAATCAAATTGCGGATCAGTTAGTTGAGCGATATCTACAACTCAAAGCGCGGAATCAACTTTAGTTATTAGGGACTTTGAAAAAAGGCGTTGCAGAACAATAGACCACTTGTAGAGACGCGATGAATCGCGTCTTTACCCAAAGATGTGTTGCAATCATTAATTGAATTGGTATATAGCGTTTTTCTATTGAGTGAGGTAGAGCAACCCCACCTCCAACCCCCTCCCCGCAAGCGATGAGGGGGCTATGATGTACCTCATGTGCTTAATTATTTACAGGTCAATGCAACAAAGGTACAGGTCGATGCAATAAAGATACAGGTCAATGCAATAAAGGTACAAATTGATGCAACAAAGGTACAAGTTGATGCAACAAAGGTACAAGTCGATGCAATAAAGGTACAAGTCGATGCAACAAAGGTACAGGTCGATGCATCAAAGGTGCAAGTTATAAGAACTTGTGTGTATACCGTAGCCAATATTGAGAGAGGGACTGGGAAAGAGTATTTTTCTGAATTTGGTTGCGGTTTGAACAAAATTGTCCCAGTTCCTAATTCAACACAAACAAATTATACCAATTCAAAATTCAAAATTCAAAATTCAAAATTAAGAAAGCCAGACAGAACAAAGGTATGTCCGTATGTATCT
>NZ_JAVRBY020000097.1:0-18203 GCF_034531035.1 Nostoc sp. DedQUE02
CATTTTCTCCGTTCCTTTGAGGCACGCACTGTAGAAGCACTCGACCACGCAATGGCTCTTGCTGTCAATTACATTACCGAAGATAATGCCTTCGGTTGGTTCAATCATTGTGGTCTATTTACCTGAAAATTGCTGTAAGCTGATGCGCTTTTAAATTGCATAACTCAACTCCTTAGAAAGACGCGGGGACGCGGAGACGGGGAGACACGGAGATGCAATTTGAATAACGATCAGCTTATTAACCCTCTTTTGTCACTATTATGAGAGAATAAAGAGGGAAAAACGACAAAACCGTTGTTCTGAACATGATACAGTCTCGTTCTGCTGCACCAACAGTAAAATTTGTGGACGAAGATTGCCAGTGGTATAAAAGTCTGTTTTCAGATGTTAGAAATTTCGAGGCTTTTAAGTACCTTCATGTGGGTTGTGTTTCAGATATAAAACGTAAAACCCTACCAGCGATGCCTGCGGCGAGCTTCGCTAACGCTAAAATTGTTGGATTAGATAATCATCAAGGATTACACCATCTTTTAACTTCAGCACATTGGGAAGTAGACAAGTTAAGAACCCTTGGTGGAATGATGGCAAGGGCTGGAAGAATATTCTTAATAATCTCCGTTTAATCATTCAACCTTTTACTTTATTTAACCTCATATATCCCTGGTTAACAGTTTTTCCTATTCCTCATTTGTCTAGTGGTTTTTCTAAACTTCAATCTATTATTTATAATCTCACCTCTCCCATTTTTATATTCCTAACTGTGCGTTGAATCTCTGCATTAAGCCGAAACTGGGGTGTACAGGGAATGTCTCGTAACTGCTGCAACACTTCCTTAACCTCTTGGTTACTGGGCTGTATTGATTTTTCTTGTCGCTCAAAAGCACAATCATCATCACCAAAGTCTTCGTCACAAAAATTTGACCCAGCAGGCGCGGCGGAAGAACGATCCTCATGAGTATTTGTCTCGCTAGTCGAGTCAAGGGGTTCTATCTCTTTAACAAAGCGGGTAATTTCGGGTAACTCTAGTTCTGCGGTTTGACAAACTGGCTCTGGGTCACAATCCAAAATTTCGGTTTTCAATTCCTCGCTTTTTTCAAGCTCAACAGCAGAGTGTTGTTGTGGCTTTGAAGCTTCTGGATGGGATCTGTGGTATGGGTATTCCCGGCACAAAATGACCGAGACAGAAAATCTCTCAGTAGAGGCAATTTAGACTTAACTTAGTTAAATTAGTTAAAGCATCTGAGTGAACGCAGGAGAAAAATACATGATGCTCCAGCAACGAATACTCGATTTTTACTCACGTCGGGGCGTAATGACATCTACTGGTGAATTCGCATCCATGCTCAACACACTGCCAAACGATGTCGAGAGTCTTGTCCGCATCGTACAAGGACTTGGGGTTTATGATGTTGTCGCACCCGAATTCTACAATTTCACTATCCCCAAGGAACGCCAGAATGAAATTCATATTCGCTCCATAGAAAAGATGTTGGAGTGTCTGCTTACAGTTGACGCTCGACCTCTCACTGTTGCCCGACCAGTTGAAAAACGATTAATTTGCCGCTGCCGCAACTTCTCACTGCTTTTACTATCGATGTTACAAGCCTTGGGCTTTTCTGCTCGATTGCGTTGTGGATTTGCTACCTACTTTAATCCTGGCTACTTTGAGGATCACTGGGTCTGTGAATATTGGAATACCACCCAAAAACGCTGGGTTCTCATTGATGCTCAACTCGATGAGGTTTGGCGCGAGAAGCTGAAGCTCAACTTCGATATACTTGACGTACCACGAGATCGTTAGTTTTTGTCGGTGCTCGATTTCTACCACCACGGTCAAATGAGCCGATATTGACACGAGCCTTTGCATCCAAACTTAAACGTAAAATGCTTGGGTCATCCAAAGCTTCTTGATGAACTATAGCTAATTGCTCAAAGATTGCGTCGGTTTGGGGAATTTTTTTTGAGGTTGAATTTTGGCAACCCGTTTGAGGCGATATCCTAAATTATTTAACTTAACGCGAATTGTTTCTGAACTTGGTAATTCTTCATCTGCATAACCAAATTTCTCAATTAATTGATGTCTCACTTGGGCAGCAGAAAGACGCATATAGAGCCTTTGACTTTTAAAACTTGGGTCTATCTGACTTTGATCATCAACTAACTTTTTGATATCTGATAAAAGATTTGGTAGATATGATTCTGCTTTATAATGTCCTCGACCTAGATAGTTATCTATACAAGTGATGCCACTATTTAATTCTTTGATTGCTTTACTAATAGTTACCCGATTCCATCCCAACTCTCGCGCTTGCCAGAGAGTGTCCTCCGTATCCTAATGCCATAACTGTTTGTGCAATAAATTTACGTTTGGCTGCTCCTTTAAGAAGCTGTGCCGTTTCCTTCAACAAGTGTTTTAATGAATCCGTTAATTGTATAGACACCTTTTTCTACCGAAAAATCGAATCATCCTTGAATTTACTACAATTTGGGGAAGGGAGAGGCTGCCTGCGGCAGTCTCTCCCTTCCCACCTCGGAATGATTATTATTCTTATAACCTGTATATTTTATTTTCTGGAAGTTCCCTAATTGTTGCGCCCTTTCCTGAGAAACAACGAGGCACACCTGAATTTTTCTTTCAACCACCTTCTCAAACTCCCTTGACAACTGCCTCACCGCCTTAACTTGTGACTAATGATTAGAGACAATATCAGCCAACGGTAAACACCTAAAAGTGTTCCTTGCCCAAAGCGATGTAATCCAAATCGATGCTTTGGGGTTTTAAACCAACCCTCGATCTGCCACCGGCGTTTCTCCCACCAATTAATGGAGTCCCATAGCTTTCCAAAGAGGGATTAAGGGAGGTAAAAAACCTACAAAATGACAAAAAAACTTATAATCAACTACAATCATCATCTCTTGTAATAAATGACAACACAAATGGTCTTAAATAAAAAAGTATCCTTATCTGCAAATGTTCTGACTCAAGACTTAGCAGGAGAATCAGTTTTATTGAATCTGCAAACTGAAGAATATTTTAGTCAAAACGAAGTTGGTACAAAAATATTCTTTGTGCTAACTGAATCAGATTCTATCCAGACAGCTTACGACACCTTACTAAAAGAGTATGATGTCGAGCCAGAGAAGTTAAAACAAGACTTACTCAAGTTTATTGATAAATTGGTTAAGGCTGGATTAGTAGAAATTACTGATTTTTAATCTATAAATAAGTAATAAAAAATGCGTATATTGATGATTGGTGCTGGGGGCGTTGCCTTGACAAGACCCTTAGATTGGGTAGTCAAAGCAGGTTATGAAGTTTGGCTACTAGGAGATGTAGACCCCTATGAAACCGAACCTCCTAAAAACTACCGCTATTTCCCCACTGTTTGGCAAAAGTATCTAGAGGAGTTTACTAACACCTACCCATACGAAGATCGGATGGCGGAGGAAATGGTAGAGCCGTTACGTAAACTTGTAGATGAATTCCAACCTGATATTATCCATGTCCACGCCATTGGTTGGCACGCATACTGTTGTGCCTTAGCAAATGTTAAACCTCTTGTCGTCTCTGCTTGGGGCTTTTTAAATCATTTGCTAAAACCAGAAAGGGAACTAAGCAAGCATATAGATATAGTTAGCCAAGTGTTTAAGAACACTGGTGTGCTGATTGTAGAGACACCTAATTTAATAGAGAAATCTAAAGCACTGCTGAACCCCGAACAACGAGTAGAATTAATTCCTCTAGGGACAAACCCCCAACATTTTCGCTCTGGAGTCACAAAAGATTTACCAAAGTGGCGGCGGGAAGTATTGAAGATTACCGAAGCACCCACAATTCTGCTTTCGCCCCGTGGTTGGTCTAAACTGTACAATCACGAGCAGATATTTATAGCCTATGCACAGGCTTATCCCCAATTCACAAAACCGACGGTACTCGTCTTTTCAAAGCTAGGGCGTGGCGGTGGGGAGGAAGCAGTGGCTATTTACGAAAGCATCCGCAAAAAAGCAGAAGAATTTGGCTTATTAGAAAATCTGCGCTGGTTGCCAGCCCTACCTTATAATTTCATGCCTACAGGCTACAACTTAGCAGATGTAGTTATCAATTATCCTACCAACGATGCCTTTCCTTCGACACTCATTGAAGCAGTTGCCTGTGAACGCCCAGTGATTACCTGTGATTTGTTAGCTTATCGGGGTACTTTTATTGAAGAATTTTGTACTTTGGTAGAATCGGAAAACCCAACTGCTCTAGCAGAGGCAATGATTAAAGTTGTCAATCAACCTCCCCAAGAGCGAGAAGTACATCTTGCACAAGCACGGCAAGTTATTGTCGAGCAGTATGATGAGGCCATTTTACAAAAGCGGCTGTTTCAGATATATGAAGATTTAGCATCTACTACCAAGGTAGTCTCTGCGTGAACTACCTTCATTAACCAACTTTCTGCTTAATTTATGAAGAAAGTCTTGGCGTGAATAATTAAAGCTTTGTAGTGAGGACTAAAGTCCTCAAATGAGGGCTGAAGCCCTCACTACAAACTAATCTCAAAATTTTTTAGATTACTTAACCTAGTTTCATTTATTCCCGCCTACTTACTTAACCCAAAATCCTATTACCAATCTATCAATTTTAAAAATAAGAACCCTTTAGCAAGCTGCAAGGTTGTTTCACCTTCCACAGGGCATGAGTAGTCAAGTTAATCTTGTCATTTGCACCATAGCGAATTGACGCTACAGAGTACTAATAAATTTAACAATCTTCATGTAAATTTAATTTGGTGATGGTATTATTTTATAGTCTGATAATTCCAAACAAGTAAAACACAAAAAGAGTTTTTGAAATGGCTCAATCTGAAGAAAACGCGAAAAAAAATTATTCTGAACCTGAATTAAAAGCTCACGGTAAAATATCTGGTTTGACACAACAAGTGGGTGGTAGCGGTGGTTTTGGTACTACAACCGGATTCCCCATACCTACTACCACTGTTCTTGATTAGTTAAGTAGAAAAAAACACGAAAAGCTCAATTTCACTCATTGTCATATAAATGATGCCAGGGTAGACTTAGCAAGTAGGAAGGATTTATTCGGCAATTTTCTTGACCTAATAAATCTAGACTAAATACACCTTTCTAATTGCCCTCTTATGAGGCTATTGTTTACATAAGTAAGGATTCTTCAAATGTCACAATCTGAAAACGCGAAAAAAAACTATTCGGAACCAGAATTGAAAGCTCACGGTAAAATATCTGGTTTGACACAACAAGTCGGTGGTAGTGGTGGTTTTGGTACAACTACAAGACCTGGCCCCCCCATTACTGGTCTTCCTTAAGCAAAGCTCAACTTCACTCCCTGTCATATAAATGATGGCAGGGTAGAGTTAGCAAGTAGGAAGGGTTTATTAGGCAATTTTCTTGACCTAACCAATCTAGACTAAAAGGGATTTTTGACCTACCTTTTCCTTAACACTTTGTGAAAATAAAGTGTGTAAGTTTCTCCTTTCCAAAAGAACCCCGACTTTTTCAAAAAGTCGGAGTTCTGAAACTCCTGAGTTTGCAGATAAAAATAAATATAAATGCAAATGTCGATTAAAAACGGTGACTATTACTATCAATTTTATGGACTCAACCTATCTATTAATCGACTGCTGCCAGGGTTAGTTACTGTTAACAGTTCTGCACAGATAGATGTTGCAATTCACCTAATTGGCGAACAGCAGAGTCAACCGCCATTACTCGACCAAGCTTTTTGGAATGTGCCGCTTGAGTGGTATCAACAAACAGGCTTCCACCTGTGGACAGCGCACCGAGATGACGGCACTTACTGGAGGATACGCTCTTTTGATGGAGTTGATTGCGTAGAATTCATTTTGAATCCTGACGGCAGTCAAGTTTGGGGTTTTTGGTCTAGAGATGCACTATTCACTGATGCGGTATCTTTGCTGCTGGGTTGCGTACTCGGTCATCTGTTACGGCTGCGGGGAGTGACTTGTCTTCATGCCAGTGTGGTTGCGGTTGATGGTGGTGCGATCGCCATTTTAGGACAATCAGGCGCAGGTAAATCAACCACAGCAGCAGCGTTGGCTAGCCGTGGATTATCCGTATTGGCAGATGATATTGCCGCACTGATTCCTGATGAAAAAAGGTTTTGGGTACAGTCTGCTTATCCTCGCTTACGCCTGTGGCCTAATTCTGTAAATGCTATTCACGACTCAATAGAAGATTTACCACTAGTATCAACAAATCTAGATAAACGCTTTATAGATTTGCAAATAAAAGATAGAGAACAGTGGCACTTTCAACCCCAAGCTTTGCCATTAATTGCTGTGTACATATTAGGAGAACGTGACCCAAACCTCACAGCACCTATAATTAATTTTCTTTCTCTGCCTGAAGCAATGAAGCATCTAATGTTCAATTCCTACGGGCGTGCTTTCCTCACTTCTCAACAGTGTAGACAGGAGTTTCAAGAATTAGGTCAATTGGCAAAGACTGTTCCTGTGCGGGAGTTATTACTTCCTGATAATTTGGGAAGCTTGGGGCAAATTTATAATGTTATTTTAGAAAACTTACACCTGATTCATAGTTTGGTTTAGCAACACCAGTAATTTGGATATCTGCCTATATTTACTAAGCAAATTTTTAAATATGCAAGTTTTTGAGCCAACCGTCAGTGTTATTATTCCTACTTACCAGCGCGGCCATATTGTCAGTCAGGCAATTAACAGCGTTCTGGCACAAACCTACAAAGACTACGAAATTATCGTCATCAACGATGGTTCTCAGGATAACACTCCGCAAGTGCTGGCTGAATTTAGCGATCGCCATCACATTACCGCTATTCATCAAGCCAATCAAGGATTATCTGCGGCTCGCAATGCTGGAATTCGCTCTGCTAGAGGGAAGTATATCGCCTTTTTAGATGATGACGATCTCTGGGAACCTCAGAAGTTAGAAAAACAGATTTCCGTCTTGGAAGCCAATCCGCGCATTGGTTTGATCTATTCAGATTCACTCTTTTTTTCCGATCAACAGGGTTTGTTTCCAGGTTCGTACAATACAGCATATCCTACCCCGAATCTTCTGATATTATGGACTCTTTTTAGATACAACTACATTCCAGTCCTAACGGTTGTTGTGCGTCGAGATTGTTTAGATAAAGTGGGTTTGTTTGATGAAACTCTGAGATCTTGTGAAGATTACGATTTATGGCTGCGCCTGATTGAAAAATTTCCAATTTACTTTTTAAATCAACCCTTAGCGCGTTATCGGGAATCGCCAAATAATCTTTCTCAAGATCGAGAGCAGATGTTAACTAGCCACCTGCGCGTTAAGGAAAAAGTCATCGATCGCAATCCAGAATTCCTAAAAATCCCTGTTAATTTTCTCGATCCTTACTTTTATAATATCTACCTCGGACTTGCCAATTTACATATTCAAAATCATCAAATCGAGCAAGCGCGTAGAGTTTTGCATCGCTATCGAGAAATGCGGGGTGAAACCGCTAGGTATGATAAATTGCGATTATCTATATCTACTGAGCAAATTTAAGATCATGCATTTTATTGTCACTGGCGGAGCCGGATTTATTGGCTCTCATCTTACAGAACAATTGTTATCAGAAGGTCATCGTGTCACTGTAGTTGATAATCTGACCACTGGACGTTTAGAGAACTTACCCAAACATCCTCGTCTTAGGTTTATACAAAAAGATATTTTGATATGTGAACCAGAAAATTTTACACTTAAAGTTGATGGAATCGCACATTTAGCAGCTATTTCATCGGTGACAGAATCTTTATATCGTCCCCTAGAGGCTCATCACAATAATCTTTCGGCAACCCTAGCTGTGATTCAACTTTGCCAAGCTTTAACTATTCCTAAATTAGTGTTTGCTAGCTCCGCATCTGTATACGGTAATCTTACGCAATTACCGATTTCAGAAGAACAAAAAACCTCTCCTCTATCACCCTACGGTTTACAAAAATTGGTGAGCGAACAATACGCTAGTATGTTTGCTAAACAACTAGGTTTTTCATTTGTTGGCTTACGAATTTTTAACGTATTTGGTCATAGACAAGTTCCTGATTCCAGCTACTCTGGCGTAATTTCTCGTTTTGTTGATATTATGGAACGTGGCTTACCAATTACTATTTATGGCGATGGTAATCAAACCAGAGACTTTGTTTATGTTAAAGATGTAGTAAAGGCTTTTGCTCAAGCATTAAAAGCGAATATTACTCCTGGCTCATCCTTAATTTGCAACTTAGGAACTGGAAAATCTACTTCTTTAGTGCAGTTGATTGATATCCTCAAAAATCATTTCCCGCAATGGCAATCAGAAATTAATTTCGTTTCTCCTCGTTTGGGAGACATTCAGCATTCACAAGCTGATATTTCCAGAATATCTTCATGTTTAGACTTTCATCCTCAGTGGTCAGCAGAGTCGGCTATTAATTTTTTTATTGCATCATCTTTGAAAAACAATGATAATTATTCAAAACCACGGTTGACTCTATCTGCTTAAGAGAATGTTTGAAAAGTTCTTTTATCGGTATCGAAAAGTTCTAGATCCTCCTAAATCCCCCTTAAAAAGGGGGACTTTGATTCCGGGTTCCCCCCTTTTTAAGGGGAGCCAGCGCGGTCTTGGGGGTTTCCCCCATGAGCGACTGGCGTGAGCTAGGGGGGATCTACAAGTGCCTAAAATGACAGCAAATCACTTTTCAAACAACTTCTAATATTTAGATAATTAAAATTCCGTTGTAAATAACAAAATCATCAAACATTTCAGTAAAAATGAAGCACTTATCTAAATTTTTCAAATTAAATTATCAAAAAAAACAAATTTTAATTAACACTTTTATTGTATTGACATTAGTTAGATTAGGTTTATGGTTGCTGTCATTTAAAACCTTGCATCAACTTCTATTAAGGCTAAGTAATACCAAACCTAAATGCCAAGAAAAATACCACGTCTCTATTGACAAAATCATCTGGGCTGTTGAAGTGAGCAGTCATTATATGCCTGGTGTCAAGTGTCTGGCGCGTGCCTTGACTTGCCAGTTTTTCATGAGTCGCCACGGTTATACATCTAATCTCTGCATTGGTGTTGCCAAAGATATAGAAGGAGAGTTAAAGGCTCATGCGTGGTTAGAAAATCAGGGACAGGTTGTAATTGGCGATGTTGCAGACCTTTCTCATTTTAGCCAACTGGTATCTTTTACAAAAGAGCATCTTTAAAAATATGAAAGCAGGCAAAACTTTAAGATATAAAATCCAGCACAGCTTACGCATTCTGCCTGCGTTGCGCCTAGTTTGGAATAGTAGTCCTCGTTTGACTATTGCTTTGGTTGCACTTTTGGTTATTCAAGGTTTATTGCCTCTACTCTCTCTTTACCTCACCAAACTCATCGTAGATACAATAGCCGCCAGTGTTAATGTTGCCGACAAAGGAGCCGCCTTTAATCAAGTATTACTTTTGCTTGGCTCCTTTGTTGCTATCACCCTAGTAACTAACCTGTGTTCTTCCCTGACGGAACTGGTGTATGCCGCCCAATCTCAGCGACTCACCGATTATATGCAAAACGTCCTCCATGCTAAATCAATAGAAGTAGACCTGGAGTATTATGAAAACTCTGAATATTATGATGCCTTGCAGCGAGCGCAAAAAGAAGCTCCTTCTCGACCGGGGCAAATCCTACATCGTTTGGCATGGTTATGTTTGAGTAGTATCTCTTTGGTGGCGATGCTGGGGTTGCTACTGTCATTGCATTGGGCAATAGGAGTTATCTTATTTGTTGCCGCGATTCCAGCCCTGGTAGTGCGGGTGAGATACTCCGGCATCATGTATCATTGGCAGCGCCGAAAGACAGCCCAAGAACGCCAAGCAGGGTACTTGAGTCGGATACTGACTACAGAGCAACACGCTAAAGAAATTCGCTTGTTTGATTTGGGTTCTTTCTTTAGTGAGTGGTATCTGCGACTGCGATCGCAACTATACCAAGAAAACATAGCCATGATTAAAAGACAATCTGTGGCTAATCTTGGCGCTCAAGCAACGGCGACAACTTTAGTTTTTGCTGCCTATGGTTTCATTGTTTATCAAACTATGCAAGGCACTATCCGTTTTGGTGATTTAGTCCTCTATTACCAAGCATTGCAACGGGGACAAAATGACCTCAAAAGTCTCTTGGGTGGTCTGTCTGGTTTATATGAAGACAACTTATTTCTCGTAAACTTATATGAATTTCTAGATTTGAAACCAAAGGTTGTAGAACCGTTACATCCAAAACCTCTTCCCATACCAATGCAACATGGCATTGTGTTTAATCGCGTCAGCTTTCAATATGCAAATACGAAGCGTCAGGCACTTGAGGATATTAATCTAACTATTCGCCCAGGAAAAATTGTCGCGTTAGTAGGAGAAAACGGCTCCGGTAAGACTACTTTAATTAAGCTTTTGTGTCGCTTATACGATCCCACTTTTGGAAGTATTACCATTGATGGCATAGATTTACGCCAATTTCAAATTGCTACCCTCCGCAGTCAAATTAGCGTGATTTTTCAAGATTATACAAAATATCATCTAACTGCCAAAGAAAACATTTCGATAGCAAATATTAATCTGTTATTTGCCCACGACAAAATCATCGCTGCTGCCCGTGCTTCCGGTGCTGATGATGTCATCAGTAAGCTACCTCAAGGTTACGACACCATACTAGGTAAATTGTTTGAACAAGGAGAAGAATTGAGCATCGGTCAGTGGCAAAAAATTGCTTTAGCCAGGGCATTTTTGCGAGATTCACAGTTAATTGTATTGGACGAACCAACTAGTGCTTTAGACCCGAAAGCCGAAGAAGAAGTGTTTCATAATTTCCGCCAACTTATTAAAAATCAAGCTGCTATCCTCATTAGCCATCGCTTATCAACTGTCAAAATGGCTGACTGTATCTACATCATGGCAAACGGTTCAATCATGGAAAGCGGCACTCACGAGGAACTGATAAATCTGGGTGGTAGCTATGCAGACTTGTTTGAAACGCAAGCCCAACACTATAAATGAGTAATTTATGATTACCTTAAACCAGCCTATTATTCAATTACCAATAAAGGTTAAACGTCCAGAAATTGAGCTACTTCTGTGTTGTACCCGAACTCACATAGACTCCGAAACCGCAGAGCGAATTAAAACTTTACTCCAGCAAAACATAGACTGGACTTTGCTCGTAGAAATAGCAACATATCATGGAACAATACCACTCTTATACCAGAGCCTCAATACCACTGTCAAAGAAGCTATTCCCAAAACGGTCTTAACTCAGCTTCGGAATCGCTACCATACTAATGCTAGCCGCAACTTATTTTTGAGTCATGAATTGGTTAAAATACTTAAACTTTTTGAAGCTAATAAAATTCCGGCAATTCCTTTCAAAGGACTTGTTTTAGCTGCTTCTGTTTATGGCAACTTAGCGATGAGACAATTTAGTGATTTAGATATTTTGGTGAGACAACAGGATATAGTCAAAGCTCAAGAATTATTGATTGCTCAGAAATATCAACTAGAAGCTGAACACTATGGTTGGCAACAAACTTTTGTCCATAGCCAGAAACCAGAAATAGTAGTGGATCTTCACTGTGAACTAACTCCCTTATCTTACTTCCCTTTTAAACTTTCTGACTTTGAAACTTTGTGGCAACGAAGGAGGTCTTTAACACTCAAAGGCGAATCTATCATCGACTTGTCTTCTAACGATTTGTCGATCATCCTGGCTATACAAGTTGCCAGAGGAGTTAATGAAGGTAGAGAATCTTTGGCTCAGATTTGCGATTTAGCTGAATTATTGCGGATTCAAAAACCATTAGATTGGGAACAATTATTGCAGGAAGTAAACAGTCTAGAACTTGAAAGACCATTCTTTATTAGTCTATTGATAGTTAACACTCTCCTGAATACCCCTTTACCAGATCAAATAAAGCAGATTATTCAACAAAAGATCCAAATCGATCCAACAATGTTAATTTATGCTGTGCGGATGCAGAAACAGCTTTTCACGGAAGTTAAAACTCCACTGTTTATTAAACTTTTTTTTCACCACTTGATGATCAAAGGGCCACTTAGTAGAATGCCAGTTCGTGTTTATCTAGTGTGGCAATTTTTGAGTTTTACAGCCAAGTTGGTAATCATTAATGTTAATCAAAAAGACCAAGAAGTTTTCCCATTGCCATCTGGTCTTTCTTTCCTATACTACTTAATTCGACCAATCCGATTGGTAAGCAGATACATAACTAATAGTACATATAGGTAAACTACTAGGGCGAACACATCTAAATTCAGTAGACCGAAAAGTTTGGCGATCGCTAAAAAATAGTAGTGTATGATACAGTTTTTCAGAGGACGTAAAAAAGATGATTATCTGGGACAAAAAATAAGTTTAGATTATAAATAAGCCCCAAAAACCAACCAAAATCAGCCGGACGGTAAACAAACTTCGCAGGCTACCCCATAGTTGCGGTCTACTGCTTGGCGTAAAAACTCAAGCATCTGTTTCTGTGTAATTGGTGACTATATGTATTGATCTTACGTGATCGCTTTTTTGCCATTGAGCCTATACGCCCCTGCTGCTCCCGACGAACAAGCCTTCGCTCAAGCCGAACTCGACAGCTATATCGCTGACCAAGCCCAAGTTGTAGCTCCCGAACCCCTCGGAATAGTCGAAATCTCGTTTGACCATCACGAATATTATGCTGGTAATCAACTGATAGCCAGCATCAGCCATGACGACAACCACTTGACGCAACGTTGGGTAGTCATGATCAACGACAAAGAAGTATTTCGTGTCAACACTCTAATGCGTTGTGATCGCTTCATCTGCACTCACTACAAAAATGGCACACTGCCAGTAAAAGCTCTTGTGCAAGGGATGGGGGTAATAATCCCAGAACTAATCTCTTTACGTCGTGGCCAAGTCATCGGTATTGTCACAATAGTTGATTGCCAGTTTTCACAAGTTGCATCTGGTTGGGGGATGAACCAGACTTGAGTAAAGCGATCGCCAAAACTCATCACCGCAACTTCAGCGAGTACGGCTGTAGAATAATCTAACTAACAGTGCAAGAAGTAGCACGGTTAGGATTTCTAGGTTTTCCGCGCCACCCCGACTATCTCCACGCCTCCCCGGTGTGCGCCAACTTTAGTCAAGCTCACACTGCCAAAGCGGGCAAGGGCATTGAAACGGCTGACGATTTGACAACTGCGATCGCTGTAGCATCCGCTATCCGACAGTTGCAACCACGGGTATTTACTCTCGAAAATGTTCCGCGCTATCAGAACAGCAAGAGTTTCAGTATCATTCTGCAAACTTTGGAAGAGGAAGGATATTCGGTCAGTTACAGCGTCGTCAATATGGCAGGCGAGAAATTGCCCCACGTGCGTCGGCGGGTAGTTCTGATTGCAAGTCGAGGTTTTGCTGTTTCACTACCATCCACATCTAAACCTATCGGTTGGTACGAGGCGTTCATGAAGTGTGCCGAAGGTATCGCCCATCTCATTCCTACGATGGCTGATTCACACCTGCTACCCAAACAGCAACAAGCTTTAGAGAAATTTTTAGCTGGAAATGCGCCAACACCATTGCTAATACAAAGAGTTGGGAGACGTTCACAGTCTAAGTATAAACCTGGGCATCTACCTTGCAATACCATACTGCGATCGCCTCCGGCGGGCGGGTAAGTCATCGCATTTCACGGATCACAAGGGCTGCAACCGGAGCAAATTCGCTGATATCTAGTCACCAAACAACGGCAAGCTTTGGAGAAATTTTTAGCCGGAAATGCGCCAACACCACTGCTAATAGAGAGAGTTATGCTTACCCCTACTTGTAGAAATCGCGAAAATCTACCCAATGAGGAATTTTCCCGTGGTGTAAATTGCGTTAAGTTGCTCAAAATGAACTGATTTGTCGCTGTAATTAGATGGATACCAACTATGGGCCCCAACCGCCCTTCCACGAAACTAATGAAAACACCCCAGAAATGGGCGGTGGGTTGCCTGTAATTGAGTATTGGGCAAAGCATACACTGTCACCAGAGGGGCCACATCTTTGGAAAACCCTGTTTCACAAAAGTGCTTGTCTATCCTGCTCCTGGGGGACTGGCGGACAAAAAGGTGGATTCACCAATGAAGCGGGTGAGAAACTGCAACGCTGTATGAAAAGTGTAGAAGCAATTTCAGCAGAAATCCAACCTCCGGTTCCAGTCCACTTCTTTGATTCCCACACAATTACTGACCTACAACAGCTATCCTCTCTAGAAGCGGATCGGTTGGGAAGACTCAGCTTCCCGGTGATTCGACGGGCAGGTAGTGAGCATTATCAGCGCATTTCTTGGGATGAAATTTATGCGCTCGCTAGGGCTGCCTTTGTTCAACCACCAGAGCGAGTTGCATCCTACAGTTCCGGGCGCGGCTCCAACGAAGCGGCATTTTTACTACAACTGCTGCTGCGAACCCTGGGTTCCAATAATTTGGCAGATTGTTCAGATCTATGCCATGCTCCTTCCACAACCGCACTCAAGGAGATGTTTGGCACCAACACCTCAATTGTCAGCCTGGAAAGCTTGAAGCAGGCAGATTGTGTAGTGTTAGCAGGCGCAAATTCCGCTTACAACCATCCACGTTTGATGAATGAGTTGATCAAACTGCGAGACAAAGGTGGCAAAGTGATTGTGATCAATCCCGTGATGGAAACTGGATTGGTAAAATTTGGCTCTCCGGCATTCCCAGTTAAATCTCTAATCCCTGGTTCTGACATTGCTTCATTATATCTTCAGCCGATTCCAGGTAGTGATGTGGCGCTGTTTGTGGGTATCCAGAAAGCGTTAATTGAACAGGGGTTTGTGCAGTACGACTTTTTGCAAGCACATACCCAAGGCTGGGAAGCTGTCTTAGCACAGGCGCGATCACTCTCCTGGGAAATTATCACGACTACCTGCGGCGTATCCAAAGTAGAAATTGCCACAGCAGCAACCATTATCGGGACATCAAAAGGTGTGGTCTTTGGTTGGGCAATGGGAATTACGCAACATACAAATGGTGTCGATAACGTCTATAGCATCGCGAATACAGCGTTAATCAGCGGTCAGATTGCCAAAATAGGAGCCGGAGTCATGCCTGTGCGGGGACATTCCAACGTGCAGGGCTTTGGCTCAATGGGTGTCACCGTAAAGCTCAAAGAAGAAATTAAGCAAGCGTTGGAGCAGTTGTTAGGGCGATCGCTCTCTCTACCCAAGGGTTATCACACTCGTGACCTCATCGAAGCGGCCCAAGCGGGCAAAGTGGATAGTCTCATGTGTGTAGGTGGCAATCTCTATGGTGCTAATCCTGACTCAGCACAGGCAAAACGGGCATTGGGTAACATCGACACCATCATCTATCTTGCTACTAAACCCAATATTGGACACTTTCACGGATTGGCAAAAACGAACACAATCCTTATTCCCGTCCTCAACCGATTTGAAAACCCTCACAAAACCACCGTTGAATCGGGTAACAACTTTGTGCGCCTCAATGATGAAGGCAAAACTCACCTGAAGAATGCAGATTTAATTTCCGAAGTCGAGTTTTTAACTGAACTGGCACATCGCTTGCTGGGTGAATATCCCGTCGAATGGCGCAAACTGCAAGATACTCGCTACGTGCGGCAACTGATTGCCACAACCATTCCCGGCTATGAAAAAATTGCGACGATTGACGACACCAGTGAAGAGTTTATCATCTCCGGGCGCATAGTCACTGAACCCCACTTCAAAACGCCGTCAGGCAAGGCAAAAATGTTGACTACCCCACTGCCGAATCTGGCTTTACCTCAACCTCAAGACTTTGGTATTGATGAAAGAGCAAATAGTCTCGTGCTGGCGTTAATGACTGGACGCAGCTATTCCCAACACAACACGGTGGTTTACAAAATCGATGATCAATACCGAGGAATGCCCCATCGCCACTGCATTTTGATGAATCGCATGGATGCAGAAAAGATTGGGTTAGCCGAACACGATCGCGTCACAGTACAGGGCGATGCCGACAAACTAGAGAACGTGGAAGTGATTTATGGTGCTGTGCGAGAAGGCGCAGGGTTAATGTTTTATCCCGAAGTGAATGTCATTTTTAAAGCCAGAACAGAAAAACTTTCCGGTACGCCTGCTTACAAACGAGTGCCGGTGGTAGTGTACGGAAAGCCGCTATCGCCATATTGATCAGCTATTTCAACCTGGAGATCCGGCATTAAGTTGCTAATCCGCTCATACTCTTGTTGTACTACAAGTATCGGCAACCGATTTAATCGGCTCTCTAACACTAAGGGAACTCCAATTTGCAATTGGAGTTTATCCCTACAAAGTACTTGTCATCATTTATTTTCTTGAGTTTGGACTAATTTGCATTTAGCAGCAATGAATAGAAGGCAAGAGAAAGTTACCCAACTTCTTTTAGAGGTTGAGTTAATTGAAATCGTTAAAAAAGAAGCAGAAACTAAGCAGCAGTTAGGTCAACGTTCTTAAGTGATTCTTCGGTTTTAGGTTTTTTAGATGCGTGTTTTTTGACAGTGGGATAACGAGGGCGTAGAGGTGGCTGATAGCCTTGAGCGCGACCTGGTGATTTACCACGAGTTTTAGGAGGTTGAGCCGGAGTGCCAATAGTGGCTAAAATTAATGGAAATGCTTGTGCCACACGCCCTGGAGACAGGGTAGCTTGATTTGATTGCCAAGGCAATGGAGAGTCGATGCAGGCACCTCTAACCAACCATAGTTGCCAAGTTAACAGAGGCATCAGGTCACTCCATCGCTCTGCTGCCTGAGTAGAACTAAGTTGAGGTTGTGTCCAATACAACCTCTGCTTCGCAAATCGATACCAATGCTCAAGGGCAAAACGGCGTAAGTATTTGTGCCAGAGATCCTCTAATGCAGGCATTGTCTGACCCAACCAAGCGAGCCATAAGGGTTGGAACTTACGATTACGTCCTATTGGTTGCCCGGTTTGGGGATTGAAGGAAATGAAACCCACTCCAACGCATTACTTTCACTCGACCAACTTTAGGGTCTTCAACTGTCAAAGTCTCATCTGCCTCTGGCCATGTTTGGAGGTCATTGAGTTTAAACTTGTGACCATGTTTACACGGTGCGCCTCGTCCTTTGTAAGTACCGGGTTTACCCCATACACATCGGTTAGAAGCTAAACGTAACAACAGGTCTGCGTCTATCTTCTGTGTGGCTTGGACAAATTTGGCATTGCCGTAGCCTCGGTCATAAACAGCAAGTGGTCTAGTGCCTAAATCACGGGTTACTTGTTGAAGTTGGAATGCGGCTTTACTCGTTGGCGTTTCAAAGCTGGTTATGCGTTCATTATATTGTCATGAAATAAACTGTGATTGCTCTTATCAGTGCCATCAGAGTGTTGTTTACAAATGTAGGTGATTCCACTTTATAACTCAGCACCTTTGTTCTTCTTTGGTGCCCCTTGTCGAAAATATTATCTTCTTTCTTAACTAACCTGCGGAATATGGGTTACAAGATAGGAATAACCATTAGACCCGTTATCAAGCGAGTAGCAGAAGTAAAAATTGATTTACTTGCTCATTATTCGAGTGCTGCTATTAAAGTATTAGGAACTTGGGAGCATAGAGGTAATGTTGAACTGTATTTCAAACACCGCTATCAGGGCTTTAATTATCCCATCGGAAGTTTAACTGAGTACTATAAGTTTAATACCGAGGATGTCAAAATCGTCCTAAGTGACTTGCAAAAAATGAAACCTAAAGTACTTTCTCAAGATGAAATAGATATTCTTGAGGAAAATACTAACTTGATTCAAGTTGCTGTGTAGCATTTTGGTATGAACTACTGCGATCGCTATTTTTCCTCGCTTGAAACTGGAACCAGGGAGCGTAGTTTACCGCCTCCGGCATCGCCTCCCTCCTATCATCCCTGCACCCCCAATCATCAACACTAAAAAGCGCCCCCCTTTTGAGGAGAGCGCTTTTTGTTTTATTTGACGCGATTACTGATTAACCGTTGATAGCAGGAGCGCTTATTGCTACAGGAGCAGAATCGCCAGCAGCCAAATCTAGAGGGAAGTTATGAGCGTTACGCTCGTGCATTACTTCCATACCCAGGTTAGCGCGGTTAATTACATCAGCCCAAGTGCTGATTACACGACCTTC
>NZ_JAVRBY020000098.1:0-17500 GCF_034531035.1 Nostoc sp. DedQUE02
GGGAAAAGGGGAAAGATTAAATTTATTCCTTTTCCCTTTAACCTTTAACCTTTAACCTTTTCCCCTGCTCCCCTGCTTCCCCTGCTCCCCCTGCTTCCCCTGCTTCCCCTGCTATCTCAATTTACCGTTTGGCAACTCGCATCAATAAGAATAGACCTATTCCCAAAAAAAGAAAGTTGGGCAACCAAGCCCCCACAAAGGGAGAAAGGACACCTGCTTGTGCGATCGCCCCACTAATGAAGAAAATTAAGTAGTACGAAAAAATTACTACGACACTAATACCAAAGCTGGTGCCTCTCCCAGTTCGCTGGGGTATGCTTCCCATCGCTGCGCCTACTAAGCCAAAAACTACGCACACAAAGGGCAAGGAAATTTTTTGTTGAATCCGCACTTCAAGTTTACGAATTTTTTGGCGATCGCCACCAAGATTTTCCACTTCTAGTTGCTGTAGTGCTTCAGCAATATTCATCTCACCATAATCTCGGCTTTTTTCTGCTAGACTTAATGGCGTGCGCGGTAGTTGCAGTTGTTGGTGTTCAAATCTAACGATGTTGCGATAAGAGCGATCGGCAGCAACAAAATAGATCGTACCGTTGTAAAAATCCCAAACACTTTGAGAAGGATTCCACTGGGCTGATTCTGATACCACAATTTGATTCAGATTTTTGGTTGAGCGATCTATAATCGTCAACCCTGTCATACGCTTACCATCAAATTGGTCGGCGTAAAACAAGCGTGTCAATATCCGATTCTTAGAGCCATCCCCCTGGACAAGATCCTGGTATTCAGGATAGAAAATATTTTGCTGTTTCAAAATTGGCTTATCTGATTTAAGTGCTTTATCCAGAGTCATCGCCGCTTGATAATTTGCTGCTGGTGCAATTTGCTCATTAAACACAAATGTCAATCCTGTAACCACAAGACTTAACATCACAGCAGTTAGCACCATCCGATAGACACTTACGCCACAACCACGCAGCGCAATTAATTCGCTCTCGCTAGAAAGACGACTGTAAGTCATCAAAGTAGCCAGCAGCGTAGACATGGGGAAGGCTAAAACGATAAAGTTAGGAAATTTTAACAAAAAAACTTGAATAGCAATGTCTATGGGTAGCCCAGATTCTACGATTTTTCTGATCAGATCAAATACAGCATCAATGGTGACACCAAGTGATGAAAAAGCTCCGACACCAAAGAAAAACGGCGCTAACAATTCGCTGGCAAGGTAGCGATCCATGATCGTAAAAGGCAGCAGCGAATAGAGACTGTTGAAAGACGTAAATTTCTTTGATATCATAAGCAACTTTAAAATTTAGATATTGAGAACCCTGGCAAAGCAAAGAATATTTACTATATTTAGTATCAAAATTAAATTCTTAATGGCTAAAAATTAACTAAGAAATTCATGCTGAAGAATAAATCAAAATATCATTTGAAATGATTAACTAAATAATTGTGAATTTAAACTTGAAAATTATCCCCTAAATAATATTGCCGCACTAGCGGGTTGCTGTAGAGTTCGTCAGCACCACCAAAAGCGAGGATTTGTCCCTCACGCATGATGTAGGCGCGATCAGTGATGGCGAGGGTTTCGCGGACATTATGATCTGTAATTAAGATTCCCATACCGCGATCGCGCAGTTGGGCGACGATTTGCTGAATTTCTGAGACTGCGATCGGATCAACTCCCGCAAAAGGTTCATCCAAAAGCAAAAATTTGGGCCCTTCTCGTCCAGCAGCTAAAGACCTTGCTAATTCCGTCCGTCGTCGCTCACCACCAGAAAGTTGAATTCCTTTACTTTTAGCTACTTTTTCCAACCGAAACTCCCGCAGTAAAGTTCTAAGCCGGATTGACCACTCCCATCGTGGCACATTAGTTTGCTCTAGCACCAACAGAATATTATCCTCTACCGAGAGTTGGCGAAAAACACTTGCTTCTTGGGCTAGATAGCCAATACCCAGTCGTGCCCTTTTATGCATAGGCATTCCCGTCACGTCTACATTACCCAGCCAAACTTTTCCTTGATTGGGTTTTTCTAAACCTGTGGCAATGTAAAAAGTCGTCGTTTTACCAGCCCCATTGGGGCCTAGTAAGCCAACAATTTCGCCCTGAGCAACAGAAAGGTTGACACGATTGACAATTACTCGCTTGCCGTAAGATTTGTGAATATTCTCTAAAACAATTTTCACGCTGGAAGCACCCTTTCTTGGTGGTAAATGCTAATTAGAAGGCTTCAAAGGTGGTGTATTTGGGGCAGGTGTCGCAGTTTGTCCATTATTATCTGATTCTTGCACCATGTAGATGGACTCTACCTGACGGTTGGATTGGGGTAAAGCAACAAATCGCCCTTCATCAATTAAATAGGTTACTTTCTCTGCTCGGATACTGTTACCGCCCTGTTGCAAAATATAGACATTGCCACTGAAATCGATTCGGCGTTCTTTACTAAAATACTGTGCTTGGGCAGCTGTTGCCTGAAGTTGGCGAGCCGGATACAACATTTGCACATTCCCGCGAGCAGTGATTACTTGATTTTTCGCGTCATATTCTTGCACATCAGCGCGGATAGTCAGGGGGCGATTTGCCTGAGATGTTTGTGCAGTAGCGGTTTGCACTTGGGTAGGGAAGGCAAAAGCACCCAAGAATATAGCTGGTAGCATTAAAGCTAATCCAAAGCGACGTATTTGGGATAAGGGCAATTGATAGCAGGGCATCATAGCAATTGGGGATTTAGGATTTCATTGCATTCTAATTATCTCAAGTACTTTATCCAGATTATGAAATATACAATCTGGAGTGATTTCTGATAACTACTAGCTGAAATAGTGACGCTACCCCCAACCTCAAGGTTTCAGCTAATTGACATCTGAATGAAAATGACGTAGGCACAATACTCTTTTTTTAACAAAGACGCTACGCGTATAAGTAATGAGTGGATGAAGGCACAACACTGTTTTTTTTAACAAAGACGCTACGCATAGCTTGCTTCCACGTAGTAGTACGGGAAGCCCTCGGCTAGATGAATTTTGCCTACCAAGGATTTCGGGTAACGCATAATTAATTTCACTTCTATGTCTAATCAGTCGTTAGCACAATTTTAGGCAAAGATAAGACTTGATTTTCGCCCAGATTACCAGCAGCAATCAAGTCTTGCCCTATTTGTTGTAATGTCGCCAACAACACTGCGGTCTGACTCAATAGCTCATCTACGTCAACGCCACTGTAACTAGATGGGTAACGGCGTAGGCGATTACTGCCTTCTCCCAATAGAATTACAGCACCTCGCCAGTTCCGATTTTCCAAATGATACAGTGCCACAGCAATTTGGAGAATTCCTTGATAAAAGCTTTTTTCCGGTTCGCTAGCTTCAATCCACAAAGCCTCTAAAGTGTCATGACAAGCGTAGAACTGTCCAGAATTGAACTGTTCTACGCCTTGCCAAAACTCTTGGGGGATGATTTCGCTCATCCCATACTGTCTCGTACTTCTTTGATTGTTTCTAGAGAGATTTCTTGTTTGTCTCCAGCAAACTCGTTGTCAGAGGTGAGGAATAACATGCAATGGCACTCTTTGCGTTCTCTCATTGGCACACAAGGACAGTTCCAATATGTGGCGTGAATTTCAGCTTCTTTATCTTCGTAATGGCGACAAGGACATAAAGGCGCACCCAGGTCGTCTTTATGTTTGGCTAATCCTTCAATCACAACTGCGGTGACAGAAGGTTCAGAACAGAAGTATGTTCCAGTACGCTTGGCGTATTGTTCGGAAAAATGCCGCATTGCCTCTAGGCTTTTATCGCTGGATTTTGTGTTATGTTCTGATGCGATCATGTCGTTCATAATTTAAATATTTCTTTGCATTGTACCTCAGCCTCATGTGGGGATTACTGGGTGTATTTCCCCAACCTTACCTGCTCAAATTGTTTGACATTTGTTCAAAGGCTGATATATCTGCTGTCCTGGGATCGGAGAAAATCTCAGAAATTGCAGAAGTTGAACTTGTCAGTGGTCTTTGAAATTATAAAATTTGAATTGATTTATGAATGTAATGTTTTTTGTAGCTGGGGTTGCAGTGGATCATCGCTTTGTAAAACTATACCAGGGTGTTCCCAATTAATTACCTCTTGTTCTGCTGGTGAGGAAATATTTGGCCATAAAACCCAGCGACTACCTTGAGGAAGAGTAGCAAGGCTCAGGGGGTTTTGAGTTAGCCAAATCAAAGGATAGCTTTTAGGAACAACTGAATTGGCATCTTCTAAGGCTGTGGTTGCTGCTAAGGTTTCTAGAACAAAACGTTCGCCTTTAATTAAATTTGTTGATGCTGTCCACAGTTGCACCTGTAATTCTTGTTGCTGTGCATAAAAATACAGCGATGCTGCGGCAATTACTGCTTGTTCAAAGTTTTCTTCTTCCCAATTGCTAGCACTGTCGAGGGCAATCACTATTTCTTGTCCACCTGTCACCATTTCTAACTCCCGCACCCTTAATTCCCCATAACGGGCACTAGTCCGCCAGTGAATCAAGCGAGTAGGATCTCCTAGACGGTAGGGACGGAGCGATCGCACCAGCCCAGTTGTCGCTGTTTGCAAGGGTTTACCACGAGGATCGCCCCTTCTGCTCTCTTCTTGCCCCATTTCATCTACTAGGGGGCAGGTAGCCAAGGGTAACACTGTGGGATAAACGATCGCTGTAGCAGCACAATCACGCTGACGGCGACACCAAAACAATCCCAAAGGCGCACCAGAAGCAAGTTCAACTGTGTGCCAGCGATAAACACCCCGGCGCACAGTCGGGTGATAATATACCCAACGGTAACTACCTTGGCTAGGAATTGTTTCGATTGCCTTTTGTACTGGTTTCCCTAAGACGAAGGGCAGTATATCTTCAACTTGCAATAAGCTTACAGGCTGCTGTGTCTGATTGCAGATTTCTAATTCCACCGTTAGATCGTCGCCTGCTGAGACAGGTTGTATGGGACGGCGGGTGATGGATAGATTTGTGAGCGATCGCGGCGGTAAGATGGCTGCTACACCCAAAAGGGCAAAACTGATGCCGCTAATGGCATACAGCCAACCAGCCATCGTATTGATACCTGCTCCAAAAAAACAAATAGCCGTTACTGCTAGCACCCAACCGCCATAAGTAGGGGCACAAGCACGGGTTTCTAACCAATTAGTGATGGGTTTGATGATTTTCATGTTTCTTTTTTAACCCAACACCACCCCAAATTCACAGTGTAAAGATGTCGCTAACTTTTAAATGTGTGAAATGAAAGCAGCACCGAGAGATAAGCGTTAAATTTCTCGACGAAACGCTCTAATGGCTTCCCCAGTATCAGTCTCAGCCATCAAAATGTAGCGTCTCAATAAATCCAAATTGAGGTCATTGAGTCCGGGTAGTTGGCTACGATCAATGCGTTCATAGCTGCCGTTATGCAAATGATAGAGCATTAATAGCCCATCTTCCCAAAACCAGACTTCCGGTACTCCCAGAGCTTTATAGCGTTCTAATTTGCTGATAGCACCACTGGTAAAAACCACTTCTATGGACAAATCTGGAATCGGTTTTGCGCTTCCAATGCAGTAGGACTCGTCCGCTTGAACCGAAACAACCCCTTCTTTTTCCTGAGTCATTGAACGGGTCGGCTGAAAGAAAATGCCTTTTTCAACGAGAAAGATTGTCACTAAATAACCGATAATACTGGCAAAAATTTCATGTTCGCGTCCCGGCATGAGAATTTCGATCGTATTGTCATAAAAAAACAGCCGCACACCAGGAGAACCGTCAAAACCCTTTTGGATGAACTTAAACTGTTCCCACGTCCCATAATGGACAATGCGTTGATCGGTAGTTTGGTCAAGTAGTGGGGGCATCGCGTTTACCTCTAGCAATCCCTGCCTGAATTTTGACATACTGTTTGCCAGCATGATTATGCATAGGCTTTAAAAACAATTGATTTGTTCAATTGCGTAGGCGTAGCCCGTCCTAGACATCGCATTTTAGGAGAATATGGCAATGGCGATCGCGGTTTCTCGAATCGTCATCAGAATCACCTCTGCCAAAATTCCTAATTTTGCATCGACATAAAATTTTTATTCTTCTACTCTACCAGATGAATATTATCTATGGAATTGATATCACAACAACCAATGATGTGGAATTACGCACCCAAACCGATGAAGTCCAGTTAGCGTTTATTCAAGAAACACAAAGAGTATTGTTTACCCAAGATGCAGATTTTTTGATTATTGCAAGTTTTAGACTTGATCATCCTGGTATTACTTACTTCAATAAAGGAACTCGTTCAATTGGTGAAATCATTCAAACCTTGGTTTTGATTTATGAGGTGATGACACCTGAAGAGATGATAGAACGTGTCGAGTTTGTGTGAAATCAAAGCATCATCAAGCATAGCGGGGATAAATCTGAATTGCCTCTCTGTTAATATATTCCCAAGCGGGTGATTCTTCAATGTGTGGAAGTTTTAAGAATTCTTCTAGATCGTGTTTTGTGGAACTGTAATTTTTCTTTGCGTCAACCCAATATTTTCCCTAATTCGATTACAAGCAAAAGCAGGTCAGCCGTTGGAACAAGTGGTTTTTCAACAGGTCAGCTTTCACAATATTCACTTTCCTTGCGTTTGGCTTTACGAGCCAAAATGATCTCGATTATGTTGTTGTGTTGGTCTGCTGGCGTTGAGCTACCTGAATTAACAACCTCAATGCGTTATTCACCGCTTCATCGTTGGGAAAAGCTTGGGCAACATCAGGATCTAAAAGCACTAAGTTGGTTTTTGTACGATATCGCTTAACATATTTACCTCTAACCCCTCCTTTCATTTGAGCGAAGTCGTACTCAGGACGTAATTCATCTTCCATTTCGTTTTCAACTTCCTTCTTCATAAAACCTCTTCTCTTGGCGAGTAGCTTTTCGGGCGCTAATAATTCTTATCTTTTCCTCCCTATCAGTATGTGCAACAACTAAAAGTTGTTCAAACCTAGATAAGCCAATAATAACGTAGCGACTTTCTCTAACGGAGTGGTCAGGATCGGGGAAAGTTATAGATAGCGGGTCATTAAATACAGTTGCAGCTTCCTGAAAAGAAACACCATGCTTCTCAAGGTTTAGTGTAGCTTTGTCTGAATTCCATTCAAATTCCATTTACAAGTCTCTTTGCCTTCCCCTTCCAGAGTTTAACAGGCTGCTTGGCTTGTGCTGCGATCAAATTAATGTGCGATCGCGCTGTAAATCTATGCTATTAACTGGCGATCGCAGTTTCACGAATAGTCCTGATAATTGCCTTTTTCAGTCCTCTTCACTTTTACTCAAGGATTTGAATAAATGTACGGTAAGGGCGATCGCTTTTTGTAAGAATGCCTGCTGGCAGGGTTCAGGCAGGCCGCTTAAGCAGGTTTATCTGGCTGCATCTGTAACTTTGTTAGAGCTAGAACTGCTAATGTATTATTAAACTATGGAATAGATGTAGAAGATTCATTGATTCAGTTAGAGTTGAAAAAACATGGTGGCAATAGTTGATATTGGAACCCTAATTGTGAGGACACCTCAAGTTGCTGGAGGTCGCCCTTGCATTGCTGGTACGCGCATGACTGTTCAAAACCTTGTAATGGATTCTCAAGCAGGCTTATCTCCTCAAGATATTGTGACAGAATATCCACATTTATCTCTAGCGCAAGTTTATGCGGCGCTTGCCTATTACTATGCTAATCAGGAAGCAATGGATACAGAAATTGCTTTATATCAAGCAGAATGCAATGCGCTGGAAACGAAGTGGATGTCAGGTAATTTTGCATGAGTCAAATTCGTTTCTATTTAGATGAAGATGCTGGCAAGAAATCTTTAGCTAATGGCTTACGCAATGCAGGGATTGATGTAATGACAACGGCTGAGGCAGATAGATTAGGAGCGTTTGATGATAGCCAATTAATCTGGGCAACGGAACAGAGGCGAGTTATCTATAGTTTCAATGTTGGTGATTTTTGTCAATTGCATAAAGCTTATCTCGAACAGCAACAAAAGCATTCAGGTATTGTACTTGCTGCCAAGCAGAGCTATTCAATTGGAGAACAGTTGCGAGGCTTGTTGAAGTTAGTAGAAAGTGTAGAAGCCGAGGATATGGCAAATCAATTAGTGTTTCTGAGAAAATATATTGATAATTTTTAACCTGCGATCGCTTTGTGTGAAAATATGCAAAAGAACGATGTCTACGACGGGCGTAGATGCAGCACTGTAAATCTCTGGTATGGTTTTGTGATCGCAGTTTCACGAATAGTCATGATCATTGCCTTTTTCAGTCCTCTTCATTGCTACTCAAAGATTTGACTAAATGCACGACAAGAGCGATCGCTTTCTGTAAGAGTGCCTGCTGGCTAGCGATTGCCTTTTATTGCTCACCTTCCAAATGCCCTTCAAGCTTGTATCGTATATGATAAGGGAATTTAGCCTCTGTGCCAGAATCTATGCTTAATCTTGATTACACCAATCTTGTCCAAATCATCCAGCCTTATAAGATTCCAGGACGTGAAGAAGCTAGTGCATTTTTAAGTTGGTTCTTAGTGAATATATATAGATTAAACGTTATTGAAGTTCAGAACATAGTTTGTGACGGACGTGGAGACAAGGGTATTGATGGAATTTATATTAATGAGAATGAAGAATCTATAGATATTTTTCAATCCAAGACAGTTCAAAATTCTAACAAAACTTTAGGAGACACGCAGCTTAAGGAATTTGTAGGAAGCTTGAAGCAGCTAGAAACATCTGAGGGCATAGACTCGATGATATCAACAACTGGCAGTTGGAAAAGCTTTTTGCAAAAAACCTGAAAATTTTTCCAAAAATCCTAGCGAGAAGGCAAATCTTCTTAAATGTATCCATATCATTATGGGAGATATAGTTATCGATCTCAATGCAGAATTTAAGGAAGCCGGTGGGGAAAACTTTGACTTTAAAGGAACTTTCAAAGCTCCAAATCTTCTACGTAGTCTAGCAAACAAAGTAATTACTTCTCATAAAAAACTCATTGCGCGTGACCGTGTTGACTCATTTTCTAAGTTGTGGAATACATTAGTGAATCAGAACAGCCAAAAAATATAACTTAAGTGAATTCTAGTAATAAAATTACCATAGCCGTTGCTTTCGATTTCGCTCAACCAACTGGGTAATCGAGAGTTAAGCGAAGTCGAAACTCGTTAACATAGGTATTTTTTTCATCAGAAATCCCCTTACTAGGGCTTGACTCAAGTGATCGCACCTAACTCAGAAACTCCTAACTCCACATTAATCAAAGACTCACACCTACTGGATTATCATATTGCGTAGATAGTAAAACAAAAAGCCCGCTTATGCGGGCTTTTTAAATCAATTAGATAACTTTACTTAGCGTTTCGCCAACTTCTTCGACATCTTCCGCAGGCGAATGGATTGGGGTGTAACTTCCACCAATTCGTCGGGGCCGATGTATTCCAAAGCACGCTCCAGGCTCATGTCTATCGGTGCTTGCAGTTGCACTAGTTCATCGCCACCAGCAGCGCGGTGGTTGGTTAACTGCTTGGTTTTACAGATATTCAGTTCCAAATCTTGCGGACGATTGTGTTCGCCTACAATCATGCCTCTGTAAACCTTTGTGCCGGGAGTAATAAAGAATGCTCCTCTATCTTCGGCGTTTCTCATGGCGTAGAAGGTAGAAACACCTTCTTCAAATGAGATTAAAACGCCTTTGTTACGGGCTTCAATGTCGCCACTGAGTTGACGGTAATCTAAGAAGCTGTGGTTCATGATGCCTTCACCACGAGTCATCCGCATGAATTCACCCCGGAAACCAATCAAACCACGGGCGGGAATCACAAACTCTAGTTGGGTGCGATCGCCACTACCTGGTTGCATATCTTGCATTTCGCCTTTGCGTTGTCCCAGGCGTTCGATACAGCTACCCACAGCATCAACAGGAATGTCTAACACCAAGAGTTCGTAAGGTTCGCAAGGTTGTCCGTTGACTTCGCGGTAAATTACCTGTGGCTGAGATACCTGAAACTCAAATCCTTCCCGGCGCATGGTTTCAATTAAGATACCCAGGTGGAGTTCTCCACGACCGGATACGAGGAATTTATCGGGAGAATCGGTTTCTTCGACACGCAAAGCAACGTTGGTTTCGAGTTCGCGGAAAAGGCGATCGCGTACTTGTCTTGATGTCACCAACTTTCCTTCTTGACCAGCAAAGGGCGAATCGTTCACCCAGAAGGTCATTTGCAAGGTTGGTTCATCCACTTTAATTAGTGGTAAAGCTTGCGGTTCGTTGGGGTCAGTAATCGTTTCCCCAATATAAGCATCAGCGAAACCAGCCACCGCCACAATATAACCTGCGGTTGCTTCTTCCAGGTCTACGCGCTTGAGTCCTTCAAAGCCCATCAACTTGGTGATTTTGGACTTGACAATTGTGCCATTTTCTGTAATCAAAGCCGCTTGCTGTCCAGCCCGGATAGTGCCGTTGTGAATTCTGCCAATCACAATCCGTCCCAGGTATTCAGAATAATCTAGGGTTGTGACTTGCAATTGCAGAGGCTTGTTGATGTCGCCTACTGGTGATGGAACGTGTTTCAGAATCGCGTTAAACAAAGGTTGCATGTCTACCGATTCTGCTTCTAAGGTTTCCTTAGCAAAACCTCCCATCCCGGAAGCGAAGAGATAAGGAAAATCACACTGGTCTTCATCTGCACCTAATTCCAAGAACAGATCCAAGACTTTATCAACTGCAACATGGGGGTCAGCCTGGCCGCGATCAATTTTGTTGATGACAACGATGGGGCGTAGCCCTTTTTCTAAAGCTTTTTTCAGAACAAAGCGCGTTTGGGGCATGGGGCCTTCATTGGCATCGACAATCAGAAGACATCCGTCAACCATGCCGAGTACACGTTCAACTTCGCCACCAAAGTCAGCGTGTCCAGGAGTATCAACAATATTAATTAGTGTTTCTTTGTAGCGAACTGCCGTATTTTTGGACAGGATAGTAATACCCCGTTCCCGTTCTAGGGCGTTGGAGTCCATAACGCAATCCGGAACGTCTTCGCCTTCGCGGAAAATGCCGGATTGTTTGAGGAGTGCGTCAACCAGCGTGGTTTTGCCGTGGTCAACGTGGGCGATAATGGCGACGTTGCGAATTGGGAGCGTCATAGAAGCTTTTGGTGAACTCTAGAGGGTGTTTATAAGATTTACATTTGAATGCTAGGCTGTTTTAACAGAATTGGGGATGATCGGCAAATTCTGTAAAGAACCTTTAATAATTCTAGCGTAATCGTCACAATTGCGGGGAGTTTTGTAAACCCCATAATGGAGATGTGTGGTAATTACGGCGTTGGTGGCATAAAAAAAGTATCTGTGACAAACAGGTGTTATCTGAAGGGCTGTATTGCTTTTGAGAATTAGGGTTGATTCGCCTAGAGGAATTTAGTTATTGAAATGCTTTGGTGAAAAGTACGATCTTTGACCAAAAGAGATGAATTTCCTGGCTGCTAAAAGTCAGATTATTTCCTGTTTAGGATTAAAGAGAAGCGATCGCCAAGCCTGGTTTATATTGACTAGAATGAAGTAGGTATTTCTACAAAAATATTCAACTTACACAAAATTCTCACAATGTAGAGTTAAGTCAATTGTTTAGGAGAACAAGAAGCGATCGCTACTAATATACTCAACAACAGGAGGTGAGTAAATTGTACAGAACAATTCCAGTCAGAGCAAAACTAACACTTTAGTGAATTTAAGGTATATTCTAAAAACTAATAAAATGACAGCGATAATTATATGGTCTGCTGCCTAAATCCTAATTGCGAAAATCCTAAAAATCCTGACGGGGCAAATTTCTGCTTCAGTTGTGGCACAGAGTTGGTATCGCTATTGAGAAATCGTTACCGAATCATCGCACCATTAGGGAGAGGAGGGTTTGCACGCACCTATATCGCAGAAGATATAGACAAGCTCAATGAACGATGTGTTGTGAAGCAGTTGGTTTTAAGTCAATTTTATGGTAGTCAGGGTAGTCAGGCACACAAAAAAGCGACTGAGTTGTTTGAACGAGAAGCCAAACGTCTCAAAGAATTAGGAGAACATGTCCAAATTCCCAATTTGTATGCATATTTTAAGGAAGGTGAATATGTGTATTTAGTGCAGCAGTTTATCGAAGGACAAAATCTGTTACAAGAGTTAAAACAGCAGGGAGTTTTTGATGAAGCCAAGATTCGAAATTTTTTAAATGATTTATTATCTGTGCTAGTAGATATACATCAACAACAAGTAATTCACCGAGATATTAAACCAGAAAATGTTATTCGCCGTCACAATGATGGCAAGTTGGTACTAATTGATTTTGGGGTAGCAAAGCAAAAGGCGGAACCTACAAATACTACGATCGGGACAATTATTGGTTCATTAGGTTATGCACCAATTGAGCAAATGCAATCGGGTAAAGTTTTTCTGTCTAGTGATATCTACAGTTTAGGAATAACTTGCTTTCAGTTGCTAACCAATATCTCTCCTTCGAGTTTGTGGATGAAACAAGGCTATGGTTGGACTTCTAATTGGCGGCAGCATTTAACGCAAGCTATAAGTCCAGAATTAGATATGATTCTTGATAAGTGTCTACAAGAAAATCACGAACAGCGTTATCAATCTGCACAGGCTATCTTACAAGACTTGAAAAATCTCCCACCACTCAAGTATACATTAGCTCCTACAGTTATTCCATCTACTTTGCCATCAGAAACACAACCACCAACTCAATATAAATCAACTCGATATCTACCGCAATTGTTTAACAGTAAATTATTGTTTGGAGCAATAATTGCTGGATCGGGTAGTTCGTTTTTAGCGATCGCACTTATAAGTTTTCTTGGAACTACTTGGATTAGCTCTGGATTGTGGTTGCTAATTTTAGGAGGATTAGTCTTGATTCAATCTCGCCTGCTTCTGGAAAAAGCTTATTTAATTGTTATTGCTATTATAGTTAATTTGCTGATTGTCTTTATTTTCAGAAATCTCCTAACCAATAATCTTCTAAAAGCTGGTATAAATGGGCTGTTAATTGTGGGATTGCTAGTTATTCTGGCAGGTTTATTGACAGTTATTATTGTGGGTGTATCTGAAATAATCAACAAACTGATTTCTAAATATTTTTAATTTTTTGATTTTGCTTAATTGTCACAAAGCTATTTATTTTAAATAAATTTTGTAAAATTTGGATAATTCTTCATGACAGATAAAAAAGAAAACTTGAAACTGCTTATTTCTCTATGTCTAGCTGGAGTAATGGTAGGAGGTATTTTATGGTTAATTAGCAAAGTTTCTTCTACGATTGTAACACCATCAAGCCCCATCTCAAATTCATCTTCATTGACAAATAAGGCGTCATTAATGAATTTGGGTACAAGGATTTTAGTGAAAGTGCAAACATCTCCTGAAAAAACAGATGGAGTTAAAGCTTTTGCTGAGAAAGATTACAGTACTGCTGTTAAAAAGTTTACTGATTCTCTGAAAAATAATCGCAATGACCCAGAAACTTTAATTTATTTAAACAATGCCAAAATAGCACGAGACAATTCGTCAGCTCTAAAAGTTGCGATCGTCGCACCAATTAACTTCGATCCTAGTTTAGCAGAAGAAATTTTACGCGGTGTAGCTCAAGCTCAAAATGAAGTTAATACCCAAGGAGGAATTAATGGGAAAAAATTACAAATTGTAATTGCAAGTGCTGATAATAGAGAAGATTCTGCACGTTTAGATAATGAATTAGTTGAAGATAAAAGCCTTGTAGCTGCGGTAGGTGTTAGACGTAACGCAGAAATGTATAAAGAAAAACGTTTGGTTTTAGTCTTACCCGTCGAGCTACCAAATCAAGTAGAAAACCCAGAAAAATTAGAAAATAACCCAGTAAATAGTCAGCCTAATAGTTCCACAAATAACTACTTATTTCACGTAAATCCGTTATATGATAATTTAGTAGATACTCATTCTCGCTACATTGCTCGACAAGCAAGAAATGTTGCTATTTGTGGCGATATTCGTACTTCAAGAGATAATTCAACCTTTTCATCAAATCAGATACTTGTAGAACAGTACACTCAAGTTATCAAAAAATATGGCAGTAACGTTATTAGTACTCCTTGTAATTTAGCAGATAAGAATTTTGACCCTAAAGCTTTTGTGGATCAAGCCATAGAAACAGAAAATGCAAGTGGCTTTTTACTAATGCCTTCAATCAGAAATATATATTTTGCCACCAAGGTAGCACAAGAGGTTAAAGGTAGAAAGCCATTGTTTGCTTCTGAAACTATGTACAGTGCTACAACTTTGCAAAATGGCAAGGATCTCGAAGGAATGGTATTACCTGTGTATTGGCATCGTAATGCTAATAAAGATAACCCATTTGCAAAAAATGCCTTTCAGCTTTGGAATGCACAAGTAAATCAGAGAACAGCAGGAACTTATGATGCACTCCAAGTAATTATTGCTGGTTTAAAAAAAGATAGTACCCGCGAAGGATTACAAAGGGTATTGTCTAATCCCAATTTTTCAACATCTGGTGCAACCGGAATGATTCAGTTTTCGCCATCTGGGGAGCGTCAAGGAGAAGCAATGCTTGTCAAAATTGAGCGTTGTGAGTCTTGCTCTAGTGGAACTGGTTACGATTTTGCCCTCTTGAATAAGAAGTAGTTTTTTTAATGTTAATTGTCATTCTAAAGATATAGATTGCTTTCAAATAGGTAATTTATTCAATTTGAATGTCATACTAAACTGCTTGATTTAATTGCAATCAAAAATCGAAGCGATCGCTTCGATTTTTCTCTAACAAAAAGTTTGATTTATCTACCCAGAGTTGTGAGAGCGATCGCTCAAAAGAAAGATGGAATCTCCCTAGTCTCTGTGTCAAGGTTATATCAAGTAAGAATTACGAACACTTTGCCGAGGAGAACACGGATGGTAACTACTTTAGATGATACGAAACGCAATGCTATTGCTGTAAAACTTGCAAGTCTCAAAGCTCTGCAACAGTTGGTCATCGAAAATGAACAATCGCTTTTGACGCAAGGACTTGATGCTGAAATTGCCGATCGCATCCGAAATTTTCTCAATGATGATGAAAAAAACCTTGGTGTTCTGGAAACCGTAATTGGTCAGTATGGCATTCAGGCTGAACCCAAAAAAAATGTTACAGAATTCATTGAAAAAGCTCGTGAATTGTTCAAAGGTTCTGAGTTGAGCCTGTATGAAAAAGTATCTCAACATGAATTGCTGAAACATCAAGCAGTAATGAGTGGTTTGATCGTTCACAAAGCTGCTCAAAAAGTTGGTGCTGATGTGTTGCTAGCGATCGGGCCTTTGAATACAATTAACTTTGAGAACCGCGCCCACCAAGAGCAACTTAAAGGCATTCTGGAAATTCTGGGTGTCCGCGAACTCACTGGACAAGATGCAGATCAAGGAATTTGGGCACGTGTTCAAGACGCTATGGCCGCAGTTAGTGGTGTAGTAGGTAGTGCTGTCACCCAAAACAGTGACAAAAAGGATCTAAATATCCAAGATGTCATCCGCCTCGATCACAACAAGGTAAATACCTTATTCACCCAACTACTACAAAGCAACGATCCACAAAAAATCCAAGAGTATTTCGGTCAAATTTACAAGGATTTAAGTGCCCACGCTGAAGCTGAAGAAGAAGTAGTCTACCCCAGAGTACGTCCTTTCTACGGTCAAGATAACACCCAAGAATTGTTTGATGAACAAGCTCATGCCAAGCAGGCGTTAGAGGAAATTAAGGCTCTTAGCCCATCTTCACCTCAATTCAAAGAAAAAGTTAAACAGTTGATGGACGCGATTGGCGACCATATTCGTCAAGAAGAAAGCACAATGTTTGCTGCCATTCGTAACAACTTGAGCAGCGATGAAAGCGAGCAACTGGCTACTGAATTCAAAGCCGCTAAGACCAAAATTCAAGAGAAATTGGGCGTTGTTAGCGAATCCAATGTGTAGAATGCTTTTGAGCTTTCTATAGCCTTTAAAAAAGGTTAGTTAAACAAAAACTCCCAGCATTTATCTGCTGGGAGTTTTTGTTTACAAATTTTGCTGACAGTATTTATAAGCTGTGTATGCCATAGTTACAACCCCGGTGATAATTGCAGATTCATCGACTTCAAATTGGGGATGGTGTAAAGGGTGATTAATGACTCTTTCTTTGTAGCCGACACCCAAGCGAAACATAGAACCAGGGACGTGTTCCAAATATATAGAAAAATCTTCAGCACCAAGGGAAGGTTCGGGTAGTACTTGAACGCGATCGCTACTCCAAGCTTCTTCGGCGGCTGATTGTAACAATTGCGTCAGGGTGTAATCATTTTGGACGCTGGGTACACCTTGGCGATAATTGACTTGATACTTCGCTCCGTAGGTATGGCAAACATTAGATACAATGTTTTCAATCCAGTTCGGGAGATGGGCACGGGTTTCGGGATGGAGCGATCGCACCGTTCCCAATAATTGCACTTTATCAGCAATTATATTCGGCGCTCTGCCACCATTAATTTTCCCGATACTCAATACTACAGGACGCAAAGGATTTTGTGTCCGGCTGATAGCTTGTTGCAGCGCAGTAATCACTTGGCAAGCAATCCAAATCGCATCAATCGCCTCATGGGGACGCGCCCCGTGTCCAGATTCTCCCATAATCAGAATCTCTAAATCATCAGCTGCGGCTGTCAAAGCCCCGTAACGCACCCCAATAGATCCTGCGGGTATAGAAGGGAAAACATGAACCCCTAATAAAGCTGAGACATTTTCCATCGCCCCATCTTTCACCATCCAGCTTGCCCCTTGAGCAATTTCCTCGGCTGGCTGAAATAAAAACCGCACTTTCCCACCCAACTCCTCAGCCATTTGGGACAGCACCATTGCCGTTCCTAACCCTACAGTGGTATGAACATCGTGACCGCAAGCGTGCATAATCCCATTTGCACGAGAGGCATATTCTAAATTAGTACCCTCTTGAATTGGCAAGGCATCCATATCAGTGCGAATCGCCAATAAACGGTCATTTTGACCAGTGCCTTGGAGTTCTCCAATCACGCCCGTTTTACCAACTCCTTCTTGTACATGCAGCCCACTGGACGACAAAACACCAGCTACAAAGGCTGCTGTTTGGTACTCTTGACCACTGAGTTCTGGGTGAGAGTGGATGTGGCGGCGAATTTCAATTAAGCGGGGCGCTAGTTTTGCTGCTAAGTCTTTTATATGGGTAAGCATCGATTTAATTAATCTATAGGCTAGGCTTTTTTCCCATGATAAAGAACTGTTAACAAACAAAATGCTTTTGCTATACGAATGATGCGTGAAGAAAGAGGCAGGGGAGCAGGGGAGCAGGGGGACAGGGGAAAAGGTTATGGTTCGGCAAGCTCACCAACCAGGTTAAAGGGAAAAGGAATAAATTTAATCTTTCCCCTTT
>NZ_JAVRBY020000099.1:0-17472 GCF_034531035.1 Nostoc sp. DedQUE02
TGCGCCAACGGCTCCGCTCAGGGCAAGCCGCTCAGTGCATCGCTTGGCGGTAATCGAGCGACTTGCACTGAGTTTCGACACTTCGACAAGCTCAGTGCATCGCTTGGCGGTAATCGAGCGACTTGCACTGAGTTTCGACTACGCTCAACTATCGCGGCGTCGAAGTGAGTCGAGATTCAACTATCGCGCAGTCGTTGTGAGTCGAGATTCAGTGACCACCTGCCCCCCTGCAATCTCAATATGCTTTCTTAAATGCTTAACAGCTTATTGAGCAGTCTTGGGTAATTTTGCAGCGAAAATCAATCTAAACGTCAACTACTTTTTTTGTAAACTAATTATGCCTTGAAGCGTCAGGCATAATTGTTCCCTGAAGATTTACGTCGCTGAGGTTAGCTCCTCTAAGATCGGCTCCTCTAAGGTTAGCTCCTTTGAGATTGGCTCCTGCCAAATTTGCGCCTCTGAGGTTAGTCCAACTCAAGTCAGCTTGACTCAAGTTAGCTTCGCTGAAATTAGCCTGCAACAGGTATGCACCACTTAGGTGAGCCTTGTTCAGATTAGCTTTGTAAAGGTCAGCTTTATAAAGATAAGCTCCCAACACTTCTGCCTTGTACAAATTCGCTTCGCTAAGGTCAGCCGCAATCAAGTTAGCTTCAATCAGGTTGGCAAAAGAGAGATTAGTCCGCATCAACTTTGCTGCACCTAAATCGGCATTTCTCAAGTTAGCATCTCTCAAGTCAGTGCCAATTAGATTAGCAGATGCGATCGCAGCGCCTCTAAGATCCACCTCGCTCAAGTCAGATCCAATCAGATTGGCATGGCTCAAATCTGCGTGTGTAAGTATAGCACCACTCAAGTTAGCAACAGTGAAGTTAGCCGCGCTCAGGTTAGCTTCAACAAGTAAGGCTTTGTAGAGGTTAGCACTACTGAGGTCAGCACCACTGAGGTTTGCTCGCACGAGTAAAGCATGACCCAAATTTACTTTTCTCAAGTTTACCCCCTGAAGATTTGCGCCTCTGAGGTTATCGCCTTGCAGATTGGCAGCGCTGAGGTCTGGTTCAATCTGGGGATTTTTCTTTCTCCATTCAATCCATGTAACTGCACCTGCTTTGAGTAAAGCTAGATGCTCTCGATTTGCCATTTTCTCTCCTTTACTCCTGACGCCCACCCAAAGGATTTGCCCGACCAGCTACACTTTCAATGGCCGTTAACGCTCCTGCCGCTCCTGCTAGAATATCCTGTTCTTGTCCACCTAAGTAAAGCCGTCCAAAGCTACCTACAGCTTGGACTTCAAGAATGTTAATCCTCGCGGCTTTCTCCGCTTCATTGGCAGCCAGTGCGGCGTAAGCAGCTGGCTCAACTTCTAATACATATAGGGTTTGTCCTGCTAGTAGTAGCTGTCCCCGGCGGGTACGATTAATGAGTTGTGTTTGATAAGCATCGATGTTGCGGATAATCTGACTAGAAATTACACGCGGTTTGAGACATTCCTCTCTTCGGACTCCCAGTGCCGCCAAAATTGCTTGACCAGCAGCTCGCGTTTCACCTTGGGAGCTAGAATGAACTTCCAATAGTCCGTATAATCGTTCAACTACCTGTACTCCGGGACGGACAGAGGCAGATTTCAGAGCTATATCCGTAATCTTATTAATTTCGATACCAGGAGAGATTTCAATCCACAGTGATGTATCTCCAGGTAATGGTAAGAAGCCTTGGGCTACTGTTCCCATATATGCTGCATGTTGAGGTTGCAGGCTATCGAGAAATACGAAACTGCGTAGTTCTATTCCCAAGATTTTGCTCTCCAGTCGTGAGGGTAAAAGTTATCTATTGCAAGATATAAGCGCCTAACTTGCCAATATATGGTATATAGGAGCGCAAATTCTGTTTAACGGATCTACACCCGTGCATCAAATCGCAATCATAGAAGCCAATACTTATTGAGAAGATCCTTGTCGTCGTGGAATAAAATCTGCTTTGATCGCACGACATAATTTTTGTTCAACACGGCTGCTTTGTAAAATCTTGACCCTTTTACATTACCCCAGTTTTACACCAATCTATGAGTTGACGGATGAGTTTTTGACAGTGGACATTATTGTTGAGTAATATTTTCCTCACTCAGAACTCAGCAATGAGTAATGTAAACTGCTGTGACTGCCAATTCAAAAACCCTATCCGCCTTTATGCTTTGGGGTTCCTCTGCGATCGCCACAGGGTGTTGTAATATCTGTAGCATTAAAACTATTGACTTGGTTAAGGAAATAAATAGGCAATAGACAATAGGAAATAGGCAATAGGGAATAGGGAATAGACAATAGGCAATAGGCAATAGGCAACGGGAAAGAAGAAAGAAGGCTCCTAGTTGTATTGAGCTTTTTCAAAAATCAAATATGAGTCCTAAATGTAATCCTATTTGTCGCCACTCAGTTAAAATGGCAAAGAATGCAAGTGAAGATAATAGCTACTATTCTTAAACAAAATATGCCTAAAAGCTAAGGATTAGCTAATTTAAATAATCCACCGAACAAATATATAGGTGTTAGACCAATTGCAAAGGCGACAATGACAACTAACAACAATTTCTCAAAAATAAAGATAGTTGCGACTAGTAGTAAACAGATGAATATAGTCAGATAGTAAGGTGTATAATTTGCTGCGATCGCTTCTAGAATCAACGCTAAGGCTACCACGATTTGATTTTTCAAAAAATTACGAAATAATACGGTAAAAAATATAACTAGTTGTATAACATCAAACATATTGCTTCTTGCCATCGTTCGCATCTAATTCAAGGCTTTTTCGCCGAGATGAACCAAGATTTTTTCTATCGAGATAATATAAAAACCTTAACTGTCTTAACTGTCCTTGCTTATATATGCAATTAATGATACATATTAAATTGTTAAAATAAGTTCCCGTAGAGGAAATAGCATGTCTAGCAACGTAGTCAAAGCATTGGATATCCAAGTATTACCATTCTTTGCCCGCTTCTTGGTAGAAGAAAAACCTCCACAGCCACCAAATGAGACTCCTCCGCCAATCTATACTCTAAAGTATCCTTCAGATTGGGAAGATCGCTAAATATAGTAAGCTTCATCTGAAATTGAAGTAATCACAGTTATTTAATAACTGATAATTACTCATTGGAGCTTAATTGCTTTCATCTTAAAATATCCATAATATTGTGGCGATCGCCTGTAGTTTTAGCTCCCCGGCTTATCCAAGAAGCCGGGGATTTACAGAACAACTTTTTAGGTAATTCTTAGCATCTACCTCCTAAAATTAAAACCAGAAAATTTTTATGCACCTGTCGCGTGACGTTGTTTTATTAATCACCCACAGTGGTGATTTCTTCACAATAGATAGAGTGGCAGAAGCTTTGTTAAAAAAAGGGGCACAACCATTTCGCTTCGACACCGATAAGTTTCCCCTAGAAGTACAATTGACAGCACATTTTGACAAATCCAAAAGCTATCACAGGCTGGAATACGGGACACACTCTATCAGCACAGAGCAGGTGCAAGCTGTTTGGATGCGACGGATATGGGAACCAGAATTGACTAAAGAATTGGCTCCCCAGTACCGACAAGCTTGCATTAGAGAATCACAAGCAACCTTAGATGGTTTTTGGGATAGCTTGAAAGGTGCTAGGTGGGTTGATGATTTGGAGCGGATAAATATTGCACATAACAAGCTGCGCCAACTGCGGATTGCATCTGAAGTGGGTTTTGTCATCCCCCAGACTCTAATCACTAACAAAGCTGAATCAGCACGGGAGTTTTTTCACCAAGTCAACGGCAAAATGGTGAGTAAGTTATTAACTGCTCTTTCCCACACTATGGAATCCACTTCTTTCTTTCTTTACACCAGTGTTGTCAAAGAAGAAGATTTGCTTGATGCCGAATCACTGCGCTATTGTCCAATGGTTTTTCAAGAGCAAATCCCTAAGCATTCGGAATTGCGGGTAGTGTATGTGGATGGCAATGTATTTGTTGGAGCGCTTGATGCGTCGGTTTACACGGCATCTAAAGTTGATTGGCGTAAACCTGGTGTTGAGACTGGTTCATGGCAGCACCATCAGCTTCCTGATCGAGTCGTTCGTCGTCTTCAAGCCTTTATGGATAAATTTGGGCTGTTGTTTGGAGCTTTAGATTTTATTCTCACACCATCAGGAGAATATGTCTTTTTGGAAGTTAACCCCATCGGAGAGTGGGGAATGCTGGAGAAAGATTTAGACTTGCCGATTTCAAGTGCGATCGCAAACGCTCTTATTCCCTAGAAAGCAGGAGAAGGCTTGTAGTAAGTTAAGTACTATAGCGCAAGAGGTAAGAGGTAAGAGGCAAGAGGCAATAGGTAAGAAGCCTGTTTGAGTTGTACTGAATTTTTTCAAAAATCAAATATGAGTCCTAATAGTCGTAAGCACTTTAGTTAAAAATATTCTATGACAGTATTAATTATTACTTTTAGTCAAGACAACGAAAGCATTCCTCTAGTAATCAAAGAAATTGAGGCTAAAGGAGAGAAAGCATTTCGTTTTGACACAGATAGATATCCCACGGAAGTGAAGTTGGATATTTACCACGGTGATTTTGAGCGGGTAATTATTACTGATGGCGAACAGCAGCTAGATTTGAGTGAAGTCTCCTCCGTCTGGTATCGGCGGATGCGCTACGGAGCAAAAATTCCTGAGACGATGGACAAGCAATTTAGAGACGCTTCAATAGCAGAAACTCGCCGCACTGTTAGGGGGATGATTGCCAGTCTGAAAGCATTTCACCTCGACAAAATGTCAAATGTCGATGTAACCAATAATAAACAACTACAGTTGCAAGTCGCACGAGAGGTTGGCCTTGTGACTCCGCGCACTCTGACTTCAAACAATCCAGAGGCCGTGAAGCAATTTGCTCAAGAGTGTCAACAGGGTATCATCACCAAAATGCTTTCTTCCTTTGCCATCTATGACAATCAGGGACGAGAAAACGTTGTGTTCACTAGTCCAATTACAGATGACGATCTGGAAAATCTTGAAGGATTGCGTTTTTGTCCGATGACGTTTCAGGAAAACGTGCCAAAGGCGCTAGAGTTGCGGACAACTATTGTCGGACACCGCGTATTTACTGCCGCAGTAGATTCCCAGAGTTTATCAGGAGCCACTTATGATTGGCGCAAAGAAGGGAAAGCCTTAGTTAAGAATTGGCAACCCTACAATTTGCCGACAGATGTTGAGAAAAAGCTTCTCCAACTGATGGCTTATTTTGGCTTAAACTATGGAGCGATCGATATTATCGTCACACCCGATGAGCGGCACGTATTCCTTGAAGTCAATCCAGTTGGAGAATTTTTCTGGATGGAAATGTTTTCACCACACTTCCCGATTTCTGGTGCGATCGCTGAAATTCTGCTGACTAATAAAAATTAGGATATGGAGCATAAATGGACGAAATTGTGAAAAAACTGGCTGGTCTGGGTCTTCCCGGAGTAATCTTGGTGATTTTAACAGCTGCATCAGGGGGTAGTTCCGCCGCCGTTGCTGCTACTCTCACAGCGTTAGGAGGGCCCTTTGGCATCCTTGGAGCTATAGCCTTGCTTGGTTTAATAACAGTTGTGGGAGATATTGTCGCCGGATATGGAATTGAAGCCATTCTTCAGGCCATCTATGCAGAACGTAGTAAAACCGAATCGGTAAAATTTCTTCTGAAAGAAATTAAAGATTTACCCATTACAGAAGAGCTAAAACTAAAGCTAAAAAACCAACTTTGCCCAGAAATGATTATTGATTATAAAGAGGTTAAGACTCTCAAAACAATTGAAATCATGGCGGTGATTATTAAATTCCAGTGGCATTAACTTAAGTGATGATTTAACTCAAATAATAACCACTATATTTTTAGAATATGCAAGCTCAAGTTTTTCGCGATCAAGCCTCAAATAATCCTCTTGTGGCTTTCACCCAATTTTTGCGCGATGTCAGAGCGATCGCCGGATCTTACTGGTATCCAACAGAGCCAGCAGGCAGAGCATTTTCAGATGTGATTCGCGCATGGGGAATGCTTATTTTCTTAATCTTATTAATAATTGCACTCGTGGCCGTTACGGCCTCTGGCAGCTTCTTAAATCGCTATGTACTTAATATCGTCATTGAAGAAAAAGATATTTCTAAGTATATTGGTACGTTGTGGATTTCCATACTTGTGATTGTTGTGGAAACACTTTTGATAGCATCTTCTAAGTTAGTCAGAAAAAAAATTGCTCTTGATTGGTACAAATGGCTAAATAATCACACTTTAGAAAAGTATTTTAGCAATCGAGCCTATTATAAAATAAATTTTAAATCCGATATTGATAATCCAGATCAACGTCTATCCCAAGAAATCGAACCCATTACCAGTAATGCTCTCAATTTTTCAGCTACTTTTCTAGAGAAAATCTTACAAATAACCAGTTTTTTAGTAATTATTTGGACAATTTCGCCACAAATTGCCCTTCTTCTGGTTGTTTATACAATCATAGGTAATTTAATTGCTATTTACTTGAATCAAAAAGCAAGTAAGATTAATCAAGAAGAACTTGAAGTGAAAGCTGACTACAGATATGCACTCACTCATGTTCGCAATCATGCAGAATCGATAGCTTTTTTTCAGGGAGAAAATCAAGAAGCAAATATAATTCAACGCAAATTTAATAATATCGAAAAAAATGCAGAACGGAGACTGAATTGGGAGATAAATCAGGATATTTTTAACAGAGCATATCAGTCTGCTATTACCGTATTTTCGATGTTTGTACTCACACCTTTATTTATTGAAGATAAAATTGATTTTGGTGAGATTAACCAGATTAGTTTAGCTTGTTTCATGTTTTCTAATGCTCTGGGACAATTAATAAGTGAATTTGGAGCTTCAGGAAGATTTTCTAGTTATGTTGAACGTTTATCTCAGTTGACAGATGCCTTAGAGGCTGTTACCAAAAAACCAGAGAAAGTTAGTACGATTAAAACAATCGAAGAAAACCGTTTGGCTTTTGAGAATGTCACCTTACAAACGCCAAACTATGAGCAAGTGATTGTCGAAGACTTGTCACTGTCTGTTCCGCCAGGAGAAGGTTTATTGATTGTTGGGCCGAGTGGTCGAGGTAAAAGTTCTCTATTAAGAGCGATCGCTGGTTTATGGAATGCAGGAAGTGGCCGTCTGTTGCGACCTCCTTCAGAAGAAGTGTTGTTTTTGCCCCAACGTCCCTATATAATTTTGGGAACTTTGCGCGAACAGTTACTCTATCCTCATACAACTCGTCAAATGAGCGACGCAGAACTCAAAGAAGTTTTGCAACAAGTTAACCTCCAAAACGTGGTGACAAAAGTTGGCGGCTTTGATGCAGAACTTCCTTGGGAGAATATATTATCATTAGGCGAACAACAACGCCTAGCCTTTGCACGATTGTTAGTTACTCATCCTAGCTTCACTATACTAGATGAAGCAACAAGTGCTTTAGATTTAAATAACGAAGAAAGTTTATATCAAAAGTTAAAACAAAGTCAAACAACTTTTATCAGCGTTGGACATCGTGAGAGCCTGTTTAATTATCATCAATGGGTTCTGGAACTTTCAGAAGATTCTAGTTGGCAACTTTTGACTGTGCATGATTATCAGTTGCAAAAAGCAATTGCTACTAATTCACCCAAAAATGGTCAAGTGAATAGAGATAATTTATCCAATCATCAATCCCAAATAAGACCAGAAATAGGCACAAGTGAAAAGCTCTCTCATCAAGAAATGAATACATTAACAAATTATTCACTTAGCAGTATCAGAAGCAAGGCTAGTGGAGGTAAGTCCATAACTACTAAAGATGGCTTGACATACCACTATGACAAAGACCCGAAGGTGTTGAAATGGGTGAGAGTTTAGTGACTAATCATACTTTGTTAACCAGGTATAGTAAAAGTTACACCCGGATGCGATGCAGATAATTTAAGTTCAAAGCGGATAATAGAAAAAATCGGAATGTGGCTGATAGAAGCACGAGGTAAGATGTTGATATGGGAATTATCCAAAACAGAAATCATAGAGTAATTGTGTCTGTTCAAATTTTTTATAATCAAAATTATGCTAACTAAACAGCAAAGACAACTAATTACTTATAAAACTATTTCAATTTATGAGCGAACCTATCAATTACCAGTTTTAAAAAATAACGCTGTCCAGACTGTTCAGAAAAAAATTATAGAACGTCAAAAATTAATTAAAGAGGGTGTTCGATATCATTATCAGCTTGGCGGTATAATTAAGCGCAAAGAAGATATTAGTCAGGAAGAAATTTTTGAAGAAATTCAATTATTCATTAAGGACTACACTCACATAATTGATTTTATAGAATTTTATAAGGATAGCTATCATGGTTTTTTGTTAACACTTGTGGATGACTTAAAAAATTTATTCAAACAAAAATATTTAGAAATTAAAAGTTTAGAAGATGAAAGAATAAAGTTAGAAATAAAAAACCATAAAAATCTGAAAATCCTTAATGAGCTAAAATGGGAAAAGCAAGAAAATTTTAAAGCAGTTCTGCTGTTAAGCAATACTTATTTTTTAATGTTAGAAAAAATAAACTTGCTTGGCGAAGGAATTAAAAAACTTACAGAAGATAACAAAAATCAAAAAGAAATTGTTCAGCAAATAGTTAAAGATTTAGAAGTTTATCAAGAAATTTACGAATATCAAAGAAAAGCCTATAAAATTCGTCAAGAGATAGCCAAAATTGCCCACACCGCAATCAATTTTGAAAGTTTTTTACAAGATTATTTTAGTCCTTTTCAATCTTTAATAGATGAAGTTGTAAAAATAGATGAATATTTTTACTCAACTGTTGGAGATATTAAAAATCTAGGGGACAATATTTTAAAGTATCAATCAAATTTATTTAACCTTGAAGACAACGAGACTATCTCTGAAACTTTTCTCGATTTTATGGTGACAAGTTATGAGAAAAAAGCCAGATTAAAAGATGCTTTTATTCAATCTCAATTATTAAATTGGCAAATTCATAATTTTGACTTGAACGAAAATAGTGTCTTTTTAGATAAGGGTATTGATTTAATATCTAACTATATATCCAAGCAACTCACCGATCAAAGAAAAGTGTTAGGAATAGCAGAAGTAAATGTTTCTACAGCACCTATATCTGCTGTTGAAGAAACACAATTGCTTAAACTAACTAATAATAATGTTACGTTAAAAAAAGAATTGTCTAGCAATAAAAATATTGGTTATACCCAATTGCAGAATCTCCTAGCGCAGCATAAATGGAAAGAAGCTGACATTGAAACTACCAAATTAATGCTAAAAGTTATGAAAAAAAATTATTGGAATGAAGTTTATCAGGAAGATATTGATAACTTTTCTTGTCAAGACCTCCACACCATTGATCAACTTTGGGAAGAATATAGTTATGGCTATTTCGGCTTCAGTATTCAGCAAACTATCTGGAGCCAAATGGGTGGTCAAGTAGACTATGAAACAGAAAAGAGGCTCGGCGATCGCCTTGGTTGGCGAAAAGAAGGAAGCTGGTTAGACTATGAGCAACTAACTTTTAAATTGTCCCCTATGACACCGATGGGACACCTACCAGCCAAATGGTTACACTATGACCAAGATAGCTTGGAATTATCCCCAAAATCATCTACAGAACACCTTTCAATGGGAGCTTGGCGGGTAAAGTCTTGGTTAGTTTGGCAAATGCACTTATTCTTTTCTCGTACAAAAACTTGTAACAAAATTTTTCTATAATTGAATCGCGCATCTATTAATAATAGTAAAAATTACACTTAACGCTAATCTTGAGGATAGATATGAGTAATAGTAAGCATTCTGATATAGAAATAGAAATTTTACTTTTGGGGAAATGGCGTTTTGATACGCATTCCGAAAAAATCACTATTGAATTTAAAGATGATATGACTTATGAAGAAACCAAGATTCAAATACTCCTTTTCTCTAGACCTAAAGAACTTCTAACAGGTAATAAATTTACTGGTGTCTGGTACGTAAGTCAAAAGAAATTGTATTTAAATGTTAAAACTATGCCAAAATCGTTTTTTAATTTTAAGATCCCACTAGCTTTTAAAATTTCTCTTGCAGATATAGTAGGTACTTTTGGTTCTGTATTTATGCCAGAAAGTTATGAAGTTATTAGAATTAATAGTTCTAAGTTTCTCATCAAGGATGAAAAGGAAAAGCAATCAATTATTGGCACAAAATTAAATAATACTTGGAAGTACTAGAACTGATGAAGATTACTGAGTTTAAATAGTGTCCGTAGGGAGCGGGACTAATATCTACGCAGCTCAGTATTAAGTACTTTTTTCTACCAGTACTGAGTAATGTAAAATAGGCCGCAAAGCATACACTTAAACGCCAACTCCTTCCCCGCTACGTGAACCCAAGCAAGCTGAGTAGTAAGCTTTTTGACAGAAGAGAGACTTAAAAAACTTATTATCGTGTTGCTCTATAAAAAAGAAAGATTATTTGGGTGTCTTGGGAGAAAACGGCAACGCCTGATGAGAAAATAAGACATTCAAACAAAGCGATATCTACGATGGGCTACGCCTACGCTATTAAATTGTTAACAAGCCTGTTAATCAGATCCATTTTTTACATTCAAAGGTAATTAAGCCCTTATGTGGCATAACCTAGAAGGTTAATGCCTTAAAATACTCCTGTAAGCCAGTCCTGATTTAATAAGTTTTGTGTAGAATTTGGTGGTGAGGTTATTTACTTGATTCTTAATTGCAGTAACCCAGGTTTTATTTATGAGTCAGTCTTTTTCTCAAAACCAAGCAAGACGAAATCGTAAACAAAGACTGTGGCAACAAAAATGGAGTTTAAAGACTAAAGCAATAGTTTTGGCACTAAGTATTAGTGCTCTACCTATAGTTGCAATTGGAACAGCTACTTACTATTGTGGTGTTAATTTAATCACCAAACAAATTCCGCAAGTCAGAGAAGAGAGTTCAAAAAGTTCAACAGAAACTGAACTTGCTCTACAAAGACAACTGTCACTATTGTTAACTGGTATGGGAGTGACAGCAACTTTCGTAGGTGCGATCGCTGTTTTTGTAACAAATCGAGTTACTAGTCGAGTCAGCAAGGCAGCTGCAATCTCTAATAATATCAAAAATAAGCTACGTCCAGACAGTGAATTTACTCAAGTTTTCATTGCTAGCGAAGATGAATTAGTGATATTAGAGAGAAATATCACCTTATTCACACAATTGCTTTCAGTTTTGATCCAAGAGAAAGAAGCCGAAGCGGATTACTCCCAACTATTAATTAAAGTTACCCGTTGGATTCGAGAATCATTTAATGAAGAAGATGTTCTCAAAACTACCTCAGAAGAAATTCGTAAAGCTTTAAGCATCGATCGCGTAACCATTTTTTGCTTCAACTCTAACTGTAATGGAACCTTTATCGCCGAATCTGTAACACCTGGTTTACCAAAAATATTAGGGGTTACAGTCTCTGACCCTGGATACGAGATAGAGTATATAGAAAAATACCAAAATGGTTTTATCCGTGCTATTGATAATATCTATCAAGCCGATCTCAGTGATAGTGATATTGAGTTGTTAGAGCAATTTGCTGTCAAATCTAATTTAGTAGCACCTATTGTCAAAGGCAAACAGCTATTTGGTTTATTGATTGCACATCAGTGTTCTAGAATTCGCTTTTGGCAGCAGTCTGAAATTGATTTGTTCGCTCAGATTGCGGTACAAATAGGATTCGCCCTTGACTATACCAAGCTTCTACAACAGGTAGATACGAAAGCAGATAAAGCTCAGATATTTATCGAAATTACCCGCAGCATTCGCCAATCGCTCAACGAAGAGGATGTGATCAAAACCACCGTGGAAGAGGTTCGCAAAGCACTAAGTACTGACCGCGTGCTGGTTTATAGCTTTAGCGCTAATTGGTCTGGAATTGTGATTGCAGAATCAGTAGTTCCAGGTTATCCCAAAGTTTTGCGGTCTGAAATCCAAGACCCATGTTTTGCTCAGGATTATGTAGAAAAGTATCAATCTGGTCGTGTTCAAGCCATAAATAACATTTATGAAGCTGGTTTGCGTGATTGTCATATTAACCTGCTCGAATCTTTTGGTGTGAAAGCAAATTTGGTCGCACCCATTCTCAAAGATGAACAGCTGTTTGGCTTATTAATTGCACATCAATGCTCCAGACCCCGTGATTGGCAACAGTCTGAGATTGATTTATGTAGCCAGATAGCAATGGAAGTGGGATTTGCTCTCGACCATGCTAGACTCTTGCAACGAATCGAGGCTGAAGGTGTGCAAAGTCAGTTACTAGCGGATACTATCGGCATTATTCGCCAATCGCTCAACGAAGAGGATGTCTTAAAAACTACCGTAGAAGAGGTTCGTAAAGTACTGAGTACAGACCGAGTTATGGTTTATAGTTTGAATGGTGATTGGTCTGGAACTGTGATTGCCGAATCAGTTGTTCTCACCTACCCAAAAGTTTTGCGATCTGAAATCCAAGACCTATATTTTGCTCAAGGCTATGTAGAAGAGTATCAGTCTGGTCGCGTTTTAGCAATAAACAATATTTATGAAGCCGGTTTGGCTGATTATCACATTAACCTACTCGAATCCTTTGCTGTGAAAGCAAATTTAGTGGCTCCCATTCTTAAGGATGAACAGCTATTTGGCTTATTAATTGCACATCATTGCTCCAAACCTCGTGATTGGCAACAGTCTGAGATTGATTTATTTGGCCAGATAGCGATGCAAGTAGGATTTGCTCTCGATCATGCCAGACTCCTGCAACGAATCGAAGCTGAAAGTAGGCGAAGTCAGTTACTGGTGGATATTACCCGCAGCATTCGCCAATCGCTTAACGAAGAGGATGTGATCAAAACCACTGTAGAAGAAGTTCGCAAAGCACTGAGTGTTGACCGAGTATTGGTTTATAGTTTTTACGCTAATTGGTTCGGAATTATAATTGCTGAATCAGTAGTTCCAGGTTATCCCAAAGTTTTGCGCTCTAAAATTTATGACCCCTGTTTTACTGAAAACTATGTAGAAAAGTACCAGTCTGGTCGCGTTGTCGCAACAAACAACATTTATGAGGCCGGTTTAGCTGATTGTCACATTAGCCTGCTCGAATCTTTTGGTGTAAAAGCAAATTTAGTCGCACCCATTATCAAAGATCAGCAGCTATTTGGCTTGTTAATTGCACATCAGTGTTCTGAACCCCGTGAGTGGCAACAGCCTGAGATTGATTTATTTACCCAGATAGCCATGCAAGTAGGATTTACTCTCGATCATGCTAGGCTTCTACAAGCGTATGAAGCTAACTCTGATGAATAATTTTGTGGGAAAGTATGTTAATTGAGTACCGCCGTTATCAGCAATACTCAATCAACATCTCATCGTTCTATGGCGGTTTTAGGATGTATGCAATAGAATTTGACCTTTTTCCCGTAAAAGGAGCTATGGAAAGGGTTGGAGGTTGGTCTGTATTAGACTCAACTGAAAAGCTATCTATGTATTTTTACGCTAGATTTAGTGTATTTTTTGGGGAAGAAGCTGCTAGAGCGATCGCCATTGGCAAAATTCGATGTTCCTGAATTTGAATCCTGGCGTGGAGTGTTTCTGCTGTATCATCCGGCAGTACTGGTACTGCGGCTTGCATTAATATTGGGCCACTGTCCATTTCTAAACAAGCTATATGCGCTGTACAACCAGTGATTTTTACTCCACACGCTAAGGCTTGTTCTACAGCATGGATTCCCTTGAAACTAGGTAACAAACTAGGATGGATATTAATAATTTTATCAGGAAAAGCATGGATAAAAACTGATGTTAATAATCGCATCCAACCTGCCAAAATTACCCATTCCACATCGTAGTGCCGCAATGTCTGCACAATTTTTTCATCAAACTCTTCTCGATTTTTATAGTTGCGGTGATTCAATAAAACAGCTTCTACACCTCTATTAGTTGCTTTTACGGCTGCTTTCGCCGAGGGGTTATTGTAAATTAAAACTTGAATTTGGGCATTTAGTTGTCCATCTTGGATAGCTTGGGCAACTACATCAAAATTGCTGCCATTCCCAGAAGCCATAATTCCCAGTTTTAAAGGGGCGACTTGTTGGTAAACATCGCTAATGCTGGGAGAAACCAAGCTCAGGGTAGAATCAGGGCGGAGGGTCATAACAGCTAAGAGGGTTAATTATAGATGCAAAAAAATATACTAAGTCATGGTTGGATAATGATACAGTAGCTGCCTAGATTTTTATCACATAAATAAGTAAAATTTCATCTGATTCGTTGGCAATGTCTCTTTTCAGGTTGCGATGTCTACGACGGGCTGTTCGGTGTCGCTTGATTAAATTTTGCTGTAAAGATTTAACTCATACTCGTCCAATTGATATAAGTGATACTCTAATACTTAGTATGAAGAGAACAACACAGAGATTAAAGCAACAGAAGATTTGATTGCAGCATAGGTGAGTTAAATGGCAAAGGTAGCGTTGCTGATTGGGGTCAGTGAGTATGAGCCAGGGCTGAACCCGTTGCCCAGTGCAGTTAGAGATGTAGAAGCAGTGTGTGAGGTGCTGCTGCATCCAGAGATAGGCGGATTTGCTGCGTCAGATATTACCCTGCTAAAAAATCCTGAACGGCAAGTTGTAGAAATTGCGATCGAAACGTTGTTTTCCGGTCGGTACAAGGATGATTTGCTGCTGCTGTACTTTTCGGGACACGGCATCAAAGACGATCGCGGTAGGCTGTATCTGGCAACTCGTAACACCAGTAAGACGCGGCAGGGCGAATTGATTCGCTCAACGTCGGTGTCTGCCAATTTCATTCACGATCGCATGAGCGAAAGCCGCTCCCGTCGGCAGGTTGTGATCCTAGATAGCTGCTTTAGTGGAGCATTTGCTGAGGGAATGTCTGCCAAAGATGACGGCACGATTGACATTCGGGAGCAGTTAGGCGGTGAAGGACAAGCAGTATTGACTTCTTCTACTTCGACTCAATACTCCTTTGAGGAACAAGGGCAAGATTTATCGATTTACACTCGTTTTTTGATTGAAGGTATTAAGTCGGGAGAAGCCGATCGCGATCAAGATGAGTTTATTTCAATCGATGAACTCCATGAATACGCCAGTCAGAAGGTGCGAGAACTTCAACCTGCAATGAAGCCGGAGATTTATGCAATTCGAGAAGGCTTTAAGATTCGACTGACAAAGGTAGCTCCGGGTGATCCCAGACAGCGATATCGTAAAGAGGTAGCGCGATTTATTCATCGAGGTGAAATTTCCCTTGTTGGTCGTCGCACATTGGATTATCAGAGGACTCGCTTGGGATTGGAGATAGCTGAGGCGAAGACGATCGAAGATGAGGTTTTGGAACCGTACCGCAACGAGTTTCGGGAAAAACTTCAGCAGTATCGGCAGGTGTTCACTGAACTACTAGAGCGAGATGAGATAATTACCGATAGCGATCGCCACGATTTGCAAAATCTCCAGCAAATTTTGGGGTTGCGGAATGAGGACACAATGCCAATTGAGGCACTAGTGACTGCACGGTTTAAGACACATCAGCAAAATCTGCAAACATATCAACAAGCGTTTACAACGGCACTGCGGCAGGAGTTTCCCCTGAGTGCAGCAAGCCGCGATCGCTTACGGCAAACTCAGCAGCAATTAGAGCTTGCGGATAGAGATATTAGGGAAATTGAATCTCAGATTACGGCTGAGGTAGAGGCATATCGCCAGAAACTCCATGATTACGAAGGGCTGTTTTTTACTGCGACGCAGCAAGAATATCCTCTCAGCGAGGCAACCCGGAATGATTTACGTCAACAGCAGCAACGCTTGGAACTGAGTGATGTAGATGTTGCACCAATTGAAGCGCAAATCACAACCCAGATTGAAAGCTATCATCAAAAACTCCAGCAGTATGAGCAGGCGTTTGTGAAGGCGACGCAGCGTAAGCATTATCCAGATGAGGTGACGCGGAAGCAGTTGCAGCAAACTTGGCAAACTTTGGGGTTGAGTGATAGAGATGTGGGTGCGATCGAGAGGCGGATTAATGCGGAGATTGAAACGTATCAAGCAAACTTGCGGCAATATGAGCAGGAGTTTACAGAAGCTGTTGGGCAACAATATCCGCTCAGTGCTTTCAAACGCTCTCAACTAACGCAACGTCATCAAGCGTTGAATCTGACTGCTGAGAATGTGACTGCAATTGAAAATCCAATTGTTGCTGCCTTAGAAGAACATCGGCAAAAGCTTCAGCAATATGAACAGGTGTTTAGAGAGTCAATTCAGTTTGAATATCCTCTTAGTGATGTTACTCGTGAAGAGCTACAGCGATTTCAAGATATTTTAGAGCTTTCTGCTCAGGAAGTAGCGCAGATTGAAGCGAAATTAATTGAAAAGAGTGAGGCGATCGTAGAAGTTTTTCCTCCAGAAAGTAAAATTAAACAAGACAATCAGGTTGTACCACAAGAAGTTGTACAAAAATCAATTGAAGTATTGGAACCGCAGAACAGAAATAATCAAAACTTAGAACAATTACATAAAAATATAATTAACACAATAATTGCTGCAATTGCTGGTTCTAGCATTCTTGTTTTGTCAATAGGCTATATTTCAACGTTTACTAATAAAAATACAGTTGTCAGTCCATTAAGTGGTGAAGAGAAGTTAACTCAATCAACCAGTGGAGAGAACTTACCAATTCTAGATCAAGTTATTCAATTTCCAGGTAAGCCAATATCTAAGAGTTATTATGAAGTGAATGTAGTTACCGATCAACAAGTTAATTCCTTAAATAATTTGTTTAAAAAATTTAAAAAAGTAAATAATTCATTTGAACCTGTAGAACCAGGTAGTGCAACGGAGCTTCAAGAATGGAATGCTCTTTGCATTGGTGAGGGATTTCCATCAACATGCTCCAGATCGGCGAGTCATGAGATTATAAGCCTCGGTTATGGAGCAAAAAAGTTATTTATTTCTAGGGGTTGGGTTATTTACAAACGATAAACTTGTCATAAAACTTATAACCCATTCCTGCCAAGGGTTTAAAAGCTTATTTGTATGTCTTTAAACAACGCAGTAATAAGGTTTTAACATAGTGGGAAAGATTTTGTGTAGGTTGGGTTGAACTTTAGTGTTACCCAACATCATCAAGGCTTGTTTGGGTTTCCTTCCTCAAGCAAACCTACAATTATCGCTAGCTGAACCGTATTGCTATATAGAGATAATTATGAACCAAGAGCAAACCCCAAGCGATCGCCTCAGAAGTTCAGCTATTCCACAGCATACAGATACCTGGAAGTCGTGTTGAAGTACTTCAAAGTCGTTTTGAGGTACTTCGAAGTCGTTTTGAGGTACTTCAAAGTCGTTTTGAGGTACTTCAAAGTCGTTTTGAGGTACTTCAAAGTCGTTTTG
>NZ_JAVRBY020000100.1:0-17330 GCF_034531035.1 Nostoc sp. DedQUE02
CGACTTTGAAGTACCTCAAAACGACTTTGAAGTACCTCAAAACGACTTTGAAGTACCTCAAAACGACTTTGAAGTACCTCAAAACGACTTCGAGGTATCTGTTGCTTATATAACAATATGGTTCAGTTAAGGAAGACAAGGGTTTAGGGCAATACTTGTCGGGTTTTGGGGAAAAGGGGAAGCTGGGGCCCCAAGAAGGGGATAAGGGGCGGGGGAAAGGGGAAAGAAAAAACCTTTCCCCCTTTCCCCTTCCCCTTTTCCCGACTTTTGCCAAGAAGTCTACTATTGCAACTCTACTCAATCCTATGGGGAAAGGGAAAATACCAAACCTTTCCCCTTCCCCTTCCCCTTTTCCCGATTTTTGCCAAGAAGTCTACTATTGCAACTCTACTCAACTCTATTTAGCAGCGAAGTAGGCTTCTAATGCCTCAGAACCACCAATTAATTTACCATCGATAAATACTTGGGGAACTGTTGTTGCACCCGCAACTGCTTTTAGCGATCGCGTGGTGATATCCTTACCCAAGGTAATTTCTTCGTAGTTAATACCATGTTCCTTGAGCATTGCCTTAGCACGGGCACAGTAAGGACAACCCACTTTCGCAAACAGGGAAACTACTTCGGGCTTAACTGCTTGGGGATTGATATATCTGAGCATTGTCTCAGCATCGGACACCTTAAAGGGATCTCCTGGCTCATCTGGCTCAATAAACATCTGGTTTATTACACCATCTCTCACCAGCATAGAATAACGCCACGATCGCTTCCCAAACCCCAAGTCTGATTTATCTACCAGCATCCCCATCCCTTCAGTAAATTCACCATTACCATCAGGGATTAGTGTGATATTTTCTGCTTCTTGATCCTTCGCCCATTCGTTCATCACAAAAGCATCATTCACAGAAATACAGATAATGTCATCGACACCATTTTGTTTGAAAACCCCAGCCAACTCGTTGTAGCCAGGGAGATGAGTTGATGAACAAGTCGGAGTATAAGCACCTGGTAAAGAGAAGACAACCACTGTCTTACCAGCAAATAGCTCATCCGTTGTCACATCCACCCACTGATTATTCAGGCGAGTATGAAAAGTGACATTGGGTACTCTTTGTCCTCGACGATTGGGGAACATAATTTTGCTTGCCTTTAGTAATCAATTCCAGTCATAACCTATCATGGGAGAACTGGTACAATGTAACTATCAATCAGCTAAAAAACTTTATTGATGAATGGAGCGATCGCTGCTATAAATTCAGTAGTTGATTCATAAGGTAAAACATTACGCCCATTTATTTTTATACCTTGACTTTGAGGCAAACAAGCAAGGTAGTGAGCCAAGCGTTCATCTGGTGTTTCTTTTTTATTATCCTGGCTAATACTTGATGCAGTTTCCCCTATAACCGTTAATGTTGGTTGCTGAATCGAGGCGATATAACTAGTATAATCATCTCGCCAAAACCCTGCTAAAAAAGAAAATACTGCGTGGCGGCTAGCAAGATTTTCTGCACCTGCAAGCAATGTATTTAACCACTCTGCATCCACAGCATTTTCAGAAGCAAAAAGTTGACGAGTCGAGAAAGAACGTAAAAATTTTGGGGTGCGTGCATAGCGATAAAAAGCACTGCCAAAAGGTGAATCTAACACATTCCAAATAAATTTTTCTTGCCATTGTGGTGGTTTATTTGTCATCAAAGCCCACGCTGGCGGCCCACAAAGTACGAGTCCGGCAATTAAATTTGATTCCTTTTGGACTAATTGGATAGCAACTGGTAATAAAGCACCTTGTACCACAACAATAACCGGTTTTTGCACTACTGTTTGTAAAAAGCACTGTAACTGTTCTGCCCAATTACTAGGAGTGTAAGCTACATGAGGCATATCACTTTCACCACATCCTAGTAAATCAGGGTTGTAAATTGAATTACGTTGACCTGCATTATACCAATCGCGACAAAATCGTTGCCAAAATCGCCGCGACAATCCCACGCCAATCGGATGAATTAACAGTAAAGGAACACCCTCAGATGTTGTATTAATTGGTTGATGAACTTCGTAAGCGCAACGATAATTTTGCCAACTATAAAACTGGCTAGGAGATGCGGTCAAATTGGTTGTGTTAGTTACAGCAGATGGTTGCATAATTCCTAGTTTTTAATAATTGCTAAAAAATCATCTGTGGATGAATCAACTCATATCCAGCTTCTTTAAGCTTTTCATTCGATACCCAAGCATTATATGGGCGCGTATTCTTGATAGATGTATCCCATTTGACTTTGGGTAAATTATGTTTTTCAAACAAGTTATCTAGCAAGTCTCGGCTAGTGAGATGTGCATCATCTACCAGATTGTAAATTCCTTGCAAACGACGGTGACGGGCAAATTCTATCGCACCGACAATATCATCTAAATGAATCCAATTTGTGATATCCTCGCCATTGCCTGGACGCGTTGCGCCAGAATATCTACCAAATATTTTCAACAGTTCTCTACCAGTTCCATAAATCCCTCCCAAGCGGAAGATACAAACACGGAGATTTTCGCTAGATGCTGATAGCAACACATCCTCTGTTTTTCGGAGAATTTGTGCGTTTAAATTAGGAGGTGCAAGCGGTGTTTCTTCATCTACCCATACACCATTTCTATCACCATAGACTGCATAGCTCCCTGTATATATTAATTGTTTCACGCTCTGATTTTGCTGCAAACATGAAACTAAAGTTTGGGCAGTTTGTAGATAAGTTTCTTCATAAACTTCCCCACCTTTTGCACCAACACTCAAAAGCACAACATCTTGATTGTGCAAAACTGATTTTAGACTCTCTAGGTCATTCCCGTAGGTAACTACAACTTTTTGGGATACTGATTGTAGTGCCGGGACACGCTCAGGGGAAGTTGTGGTTACACTGACAACAAAATTCATATTTTGCTGCCAATATTGAGCAACTTGATAACCAACATAACCACAACCAATGATTGCAACGTTCATGACAAATTAGACGCAAATAAATTAAACTACTCATTGAGATAACATCTCAATTAAAGCACTGAACGTAAAGAAATTTAACAGCTCAGAGCCAAAAATCAATACCAATAGTGCAACCGAATGACTAATGACTATTTTGCTAATTCTTTCTCAATGGTGGCAATTATCTCTGGTGAATTTGGCTGAACACTACTATTAAATCGAGCTACCACTTCACCTTGCTTATTAACTAAAAATTTTTCAAAATTCCAAGCAACATTTCCCGTTGGCTCAACGGCTTTGGTAAGTCGCTCATAAAGTGGATGCTGCTGTGAGCCTTTAGCATGAACTTTATCGAATAGTTCAAAGGTAACACCATATTTGCTCGTGCAGAATTGCCCAATTTCTTCATTGGTTCCTGGTTCCTGCGCTCCAAAATCGTTACAAGGGAACCCCAAAATACGTAACCCTGCTTCCTTATACTTCTGGTTCAGCTTTTCTAACCCCTCGTATTGAGAAGTATAACCGCAGTAGGAAGCCACATTCACAATTAAGAGTACCTTGCCGATATAGTTGTTTAATTGCTTATCTTCACCTTTGATGGTCTTGACTGTAATATCCGAAATGGCGTTACTCATCTTGAATCTGATTTATAGGGAATATTGCCAAGTCTCCCATATTACAGGTACTCTAAACCCGGTTTATTTAAGTAAATTAGATTTGTTAGCCTTGTTACCATCTAGGATTGTGTTTAATATCATGTCCGCCAAATTACCCATAATAAAAGAACCCCACCCCCAACCCCTCCCCGCTCTTCGGGAGGGAAGACAAAGCACAGCTTTGGCGGGGTGGGGTTCTTCGGGTTTAATAAGCAATCAGACGGACATGATATAACTCAGGCTATAAGCTTGTGTGAGAGTTGCCATAGATGTTTCTTTCAGGGATTCGATTGATGTCTTGCGGGGTTAAGCGATGTCTAACATCAACCTTGCAAGATAGCGATCGCCTATGAATTTACACTTATTTTGTATCAATGGCTCAATCAATCTACTACCTTAGGATATATATTTTTTGGAAATATGCGTTGCTTTTGATACAAATTTTTGCTAGCAACTGTAGCTTTGCTCGCGGGGTAGGGAGACAAAGCATAGCTTTGGCGGGAGTGGGGTTCTTCGAGTTTAATATGCCTTCAACCCTATTCCCAAGCTTAGTAAATTGGCGATATTGTTAGTAGGATAGATTATTTTACAAATAATTTGGCTCCAGAACCAGTAATTTGTTTAGCGATCGCACTAATTTTTTGAGTCCATGAATGATCTGGATACCGCAAACAGAAGATTCCACCACTCCCTAAGTCAAACATCTCTTCACAAACAGGCAGTATTCCAGCCACAGGGGTTTTGTAGGTATTCTGTACTCGTTGCTGTAACTCTTTGAAATCCAAAGATGGCAGCGCTTTGTTAATCACTAATAGCATTTTAGGTACTTCTAGCTTCCGGGCAACATCTATTGCCACTGCTGTACCTTGATAATCCTGTTTGTCTGGACGGAGAATCAGCACAAGGACATCAGAAAGAATAATCGATAACAACGTTTCTTCGTTAATGCCAGGATGAGTGTCAATCAACAGATAGTCCAGTTTTAAACGACGAACTAAATTATGTAAACCATCATTAAGCAAACGTGCGTCATAGCCTTCGCGCAAGATTCGAGAAATGTCACTCATCTTAATACTGGAAGGAATCAGATGAATACTTCCCTGGCGACCAAAAAATGTTTGTTTTTGTTTGAGAATGGCGCTAACATCATAAACTGCATCTTCAATTTTACAACGGCCCCATAGATAATCATTCAAGGTATAGCGAATTCGGCCTTCTTCAAGACCAAACAGAACGTGGATTCCTGGAGATTGGATATCTGTATCAACTATCCCTACTCGCTTTCCAGAACGAGCAATTAGTACCGCAAGGTTACTCGTGACGTTTGACTTACCAGTGCCGCCACGGAATGAGTGAATTGAAATAATTTCAGACATGATTAATCCTCAATAGTAATTAGTAATTTGTAACTTTTAACTAAGAATTCAGTACCCAGGAGTCAGGATTCAGAATTTATCAGAAATTTAGAATGATTTTTATATTTATTCATAAAATGTTCTCCTGATTCTTTAACTCTTCTGACTCCTGAATTCTGACTCCTGAATTCTGACACTTTTAACTCGTAACTCGTAATTATTAATTTTGATTATTCCGTTTATTTCTCATTGCTTTTGCTTCCTCCTGCAACTTTTGAAACGTTTTTGATTCAGCAATTTCCGCAACTTCACGCGCACGTTTGGCTTCGTCAACTTCAATCCGCAGTGTATGCAACTGGTGTCTGAATTGTTGTTCGCGGGCAGAAATCTCATGCACCATGCGTTGAAAAACCCGCCCTAACTGTCCTAATTCATCATGGCGTTGCACAATCGACGTTAGCTTTTCCCGATCAAACTCTTTTGCTTCTTCGACAGTAATTTCATTCATACTAATTTTCTGAGCAAGTTGTGCCATCGGTTTTAGGGGTTGCAGAACATTTCGTTTTAATAAATAATTAATGAGCAAAATTACCAGGGCGAAAATAATAATAAATAAGCTAATGAATAAAACAAATGCACGATGAGCATCATCAAAGACTTGCTTGGCAGGAAGATAAATAATTTGTGTACCTAAAATCTCATTGAGTTGCCACCCAAAGCCATTTTCTGAACCATAACTAGCGATCTGACTTTTGGGAGCCGCTTCAGGGGTGCTATGACAGTGTAAACACGTCGGGTTTTTAATAGAAAATGGACGAGCATTATAAAATAATTTTTCGTCATAAGAATCGCGAAAACCGGATATGCTTTTCAAATCTGGTTCCTTGCGAAACCGTTCGATAAGTTGCGTTTCAAATACATCTGCTTTATCTCGTAAGTTAGTCGGATTTAGGTTGGCATCTTTGTATAAAAAGTCTTTATAGTCTTCATTTTTACGAAGAATTTCAAACACTTCTCTAACTGCAAAGCTGGGAACAATCTCAGGGACAAACGTGGCTTGAGTGTTCACCATCGGTGTCAGAAGAGGGTTGATATGCGTATTAGTATAGTTTCTTACTGAGTTCATCGTTTCGGCAATAACTTGGCTACGATAACCGATTTCGGCTTCTGCCTTTTGCTCAAGCGCATGAGATAAAGCAAAACCACTCACTGCGATCGCACCAATGAACACCAGCAATAGAAGTAAAGTAAATTTGGTTGCTAATTTGAATCTATTAAACATTGCTGTTTCCCTTTTATACACAACATTGCTAGAGATTTATAGGTAATAATTCATGAGATTTATTTTTTTCAATGATGAGCGTAGAATGTGGTTCTTTCTGAGGACTAAATCTAATTTGAATTTATGCTTATAAATCTAGTCATACAGTGGCATGTAATCAAATTCCAGATTTCAAGGCAAACTCATGACTTTTGTGGGAAACAAACCCGTCAACCTATAACGAAAGTCTTAGGCATGACTCGACGCGATAGAGCGAAAGTTAGACGATATCTACTTACTTCGCTTAGGCAAAATATTAGACGTTTTTCAGATGCGGATAACTGAGTTGAATTCGTATTCTAAAGACATGAAGCGAGGAGAGCGGCGAGCAACTAACTAGCAAATCAATCTCTTTGCTTGATACAACACACATTACACATTAAGGAGAAAACATCATGTCTGACAACATCAAGCCCGTAGAATTATCTGCTGAAGAATTGGACAACGTTGCTGGTGGTGCTTTTAGCTTTACCGATGCTGACAACGACAACAAATTAGATCAACAAATTGGTGAAACCGTTGTTGGCCCTAACGGCGGGATTAGCTCTTCCACCGCTCAACAAACTACTATATCTCACCAAAGTTTGTACGAAGTCAAAGCAACTGGCTTCTTTCCTACCACTCTTGAAAGTTAGTAACTAGAACTCAATTAATAGACATCATAAATTGAGGAGAAAACATCATGTCTGACAACATTGAGCCTGTAGAACTATCTGCTGAAGAACTGGACAACTTTGCTGGTGGTGCTTTTAGCCTTGTTGATGCTCACAACTTCAACTTTTCGGATAAGCAAACTAGTGCAGTGATTATCGGTGCTGATGGCGGTATTGCATCCTTCAACAGTCAGGAAACTACTATATCTCAACAAGATTTGTACGAAATCAAATTCACTGGAGAAGAATTTCCTAGCGGAATTCCTAGTAATTTATTTCCAAGCTCATAATCAACACCACAAGGAGAACGACAACGATTATGGAAAATGTGCAACCTCATGAAATGCTGGAACTATCCAATCAAGAACTTGATTATATTGCCGGTGGCGCAACTAGCGATGTCTTGGGAACAAACGCAAATGCCGAAGATTTTCAGCTTGGTTATGTAGAAATTCCTAAAGAAGGTGGTATTAAGAGCGTTACCTTTCAAGTTAGCGTTTTCTCTGAGCAAGACCTTAGAGAGTTTAAGGAAGCTGGTATTTCTAGCCCTGAAGCTTGAGCTAGTTTTCTCAGTTTGACGAATTTCAGGAGCAGGAGGGGTTATTAACCATAAGCCTAGCAGCCACTCGGTTAACTCCCTCCGCCTTATTTAACTTTAACACGTGGGGTCAAGGAGCTTCTATGTCAGATGACGAAATTACTCCGAATGATGAAGCTATCGAACTATCAGATGAAGAGTTAGACGATGTAGCTGGTGGTTTTAATTTGCAGTTTACATCTATACGATCTCACAGATCGATAAGGGGATTTACCCACCAAACATCACGAGGACGAGGGTTTCACTCAACACGGTCGGCTTTTCATGCAGAGACAGCAAACTCTTCTGTTTTCCACCTCTCCATCACCGACGCGACAACAGAGGATCTAAAGGTTCTTGGTGAATTGTTTGGAGATATATCTGCGATCGAAGGTTCTACATAAACGGAGTTTCTCAAATCAATCAATTGCAGTTGAGCAAAACTTGTCCAACTGCTTTCTGAAATTATTCTTGTGTGATTAATAATTTCACGTTCATAAAATTAGGCGAATTTAATAATAAATGAAATGACAAGGAAAAAAATGGCAATGGAAAACAAAAAGCAAAAAGAATCACAAGAACTATCGGCTCAAGAACTCGCAAATATTTCGGGTGGTATTGCCGTAGGTGAACCTTATCCAGGTGGGTATCCTACGGACGATAAATATAAGAATCTGTCTGAAGCGATCGCAAAACATTTTGAAAATACAAAGTTTCCTGAGTGGAAGAACAAGTACGACGATTCGTCAAGCTAGTGAATACGCGATGGGGAGTATTGCTCAGTAGTTATTTCTCGCTCCCCATTTCTCTCCCGTTAGCAAAACACAAGGAAGTTAAATTATGACAGAAGTTCTACTTAAGGAACTAACAAATAGCGATATTGATTGGATCTTAGCAACGGGTCAAAGAGAAGAAATTACTGCTGGCACGATCCTCATCCGCCAAGGAACACCTGTTAATGCACTCTACATTCTGCTAGATGGAGCATTAAGCGTTTCTGTGGCTCAAGCTGACGATAATCCCATTGGTCGGGCATTTGCCGCTCTTGAAGGTGGCGAACTGTCAGGACGAGAGGTCGCAAGGCTTGCAAATGGAGAAGTTGTAGGAGAAATGCCCTTTTTAGCCTCCTACCAATCTTCAACCACAGTTAAAGCCACTAGAAAGTCGCTGGTGTTGATGATTCCTCAGCAGCAATTGATTCAAAAATTGCAGGAAGATATCGCGTTTGCTGCTCATTTTTATCGGGCGATCGCAGTTATGCTTGCTCACCGTTTAGAGCAGATGATCAACCAAATTGGACAAAGCACAGTCGTTCTTTTTCAACCACAAATTCGAGAAATTTTATTTACATTTGCCGAATTAAATGATAGCGATATTGGTTGGATGATTGTTGCCGGTAATGCTATAAGAATTCCTGCGGGATCGGTGTTATTTCAGGCCGGAAGACCCGTTGATGCTCTCTATATTCTATTGGATGGGAAGATGGTAGCTTCCGTCCCTGAAGATACCAATAATCCTCTCACACGTGCCTTTTCAACTTTAGAACAGACAGATCATATAGAGCGAGAGTTTGCTCAATTATCGCGGGGTGACATAGTTGGCGAAACGCCCTTTGTCGAAGCCAGTCCACCCGCGATGACGATTCGGGCGGTTGAAGATGCAATGGTGTTATCGATTCCCAAATGGCGACTTTCTGCCAAATTGCTACACGATGTTGCCTTTGCTGCCCGGTTTTATCGAGTATTAGCGATTTTGTTAGCAGATAAACAACAAGGAATCATCAATAGTCTGGGTTACGGCAGAATCACCTATAGCTCAGGTAAACCTTTAGATGAACGCTTGACTTATGAAGATGAACTGAGTTCTGGCTTTTTGGCTCAAGTGACACTAGCAGGTACCCGATTTGACTGGATGCTGAAGCAGATTCGTGGCAATTGAATTATGTAAGGGCATTGGGCGTTAGGAGCGCTGAGTGCTGAGTTGAGAGTTAAGAGTTTTGTTTGTCTTCTTGTCCCCTTGTCCCCTCATCTCCCTGCTCCCCTGCTCCTCTGCTCCTCTGCTCCTCTGCCCCCTGCCCCCCACTCCCTATTTTCACTAATATACAAATTTCACAACTTAAATGGAGTCAGTATGGTTACGACCCACAAAAACAAGCTATTTCGCAAAGAAGCACTTGATCGTTTATCTTCCCCGGAGCGGCTCGATCAACTCATGCAGGTGGTTCAACCAAATAAGTGGATTCCCTTAGCCGCGATGGGATCTCTAATTGCTGTTGGACTTGCTTGGAGTGTTTTTGGTCGCATTCCGATTACCGTAGCCGGACAAGGCGTAGTGGTTTTTCCTAGCAAAGTTGCAGGATTCCAGTCTCCTAGTTCTGGGCAGATTCTCAGCCTTTATGTTCATACAGGCGATGAGGTGAAGAAAGGACAGGTGCTAGGGACAATCGACCAAACTGAACTTCAAGATAAGTTGAAACTTGCACAAGTCAAGCTTACTCAACTTCAACAACAAGACCAAAATGCTAATTCTCTACAAATTCAGCGAACGGTTTTAGATAAAGGTGCGATTGGGCAAGAACGTCAGGCGCTTTTGCAGACTCTTAAAACAACCCAATCGCTAACCCCAATTCTCAGGAATAAGGGTTTGGAGTCGATTCGCCAAGAGCGTCAGACTTTACAAGAACAGTTGCAAACAACGCGAGATTTGATACCCACGTTTAAAGAGCGATTTGAACTTCGACAAAAGTTACGCGAAGAAGGAGCCGTTTCTAGTGATACTGTGCTTCAGGCGCAACAGGAATTTCTCAATAGTAAAGCTAAAATCAACGAAATCGAATCGCAACTCAAACAACTTAATGTTAAAGAAGCTGATGCAGAACGAGAATATTTAGCAAATATTAATTCAACTAAGGAACTGCAAGCTCAGTTAGCAACACTAGACAGTAAATTTGCAGGTCAAGCAGAACAAGATTTAGCTACTTCTACCAATCGGAAAAAAGAAATTCAAGACACAGAGCGAGCGATCGCTCAACTAAAATTGGAAATCAAAAACAATAGCCAAATTATTAGCAATTTTAATGGACGGATTTTAGAATTGGCTGCTGTTCCAGGGCAAACCCTGGAAAAGGGCGCTCGGATTGGCACAATTGAAGCTCGCGACTCTGCAAGTAAGTTAGTCGGCGTGGCATTCTTCCCGGTAAGCGAAGGGAAAAAGATTCAAAAGGGTATGGAGTTGCAAGTCACTCCTTCGACTGTGAAACGAGAACGTTTTGGTGGTATTGTTGCAAAAGTCACAAGTATTTCTGCGTTTCCGGTGACAAAAGAAGGTGCATCGAGCGTTGTTGGCGGTCTAGAAGTTTTGCAAGGATTAACCACAGAAGGGCCACAAATTCAAGTTTTCGCTGAACTTCAGCCAGATCCCTCGACTAAAAGTCGTTTTCGCTGGTCGTCGTCTAAAGGGCCAGACGGCCAAATTACATCTGGAACCACTACCTCAGTGCGCGTGAAAGTGGATGAACAATCCCCGATTTCCTTTGTGTTTCCGATTCTGCGATCGTGGAGTGGAATGTATTGATTATGCGGCAAATTCAATCACAAATTGGGCGTCGATTCCAAAAAATTCAACGGCTTTTCAGCCGTCCCGATCGCCGCCGTCGGACTCCCACTCTCTTACAAATGGAGGCTGTGGAATGTGGTGCAGCCGCGCTGGGTATTCTTTTAGGCTACTACGATCGCATTGTACCTCTGGCTGAACTCCGTCAAGCCTGCGGTGTTTCACGGGATGGCAGTAAAGCATCTAATATTCTCAATGCGGCTCGGAGCTACGGATTGCAAATAAAAGGCTTTAAGGTCGAATTAGAGGGGTTACGCAAACTTCAATGTCCTTATATTGTCTTTTGGAATTTCAATCATTTTCTGGTAGTCGAAGGATTTAAAAAAGACAAGGTTTATCTTAACGATCCTGCCACCGGGCCGCGCACGGTTTCGCTCACAGAATTCGATCAATCCTTTACTGGAGTAGTACTAGTTGGTGAACCAGGTGCAGAATTCCAGCCAGGAGGACGTAAACCGAGCCTAACATTATCCTTATGGGATCGATTGCAGAGTTCTATCGGAGCGCTTGTTTATTGTGTCATCGCCGGATTGCTGTTAGTGATTCCTGGATTAGCTATTCCTGCATTCTCCCAAGCCTTTGTAGATAATGTCTTGGTTGAAGGCAGAAATGATTGGTTGCGTCCATTAATTTTAGGGATGGTGTTCACAGCTATATTGAATGGTTTTCTGACATTGCTTCAGCTGCAATTTCTGCGACGGATGAAAATTAAGCTGGCGGTGGGGATGTCGAGCCGTTTTTTGTGGCATATTTTACGGCTCCCAGTTAGTTTTTACGATCAGCGATTTGCCGGAGAAATTAGCAGCCGTGTCCGCCTCAACGATAGCTTGGCAAATCTGCTTTCAGGAAGATTAGCGACTACAGTAATCTCAGCCTTCACCGTTGTCTTTTATGCCGCAGTCATGCTGCAATATGATGTCGTTCTCACTGCGATCGGTATTGCCTTTGTCGTCGTGAATGTCAGTGTGTGGCGATGGGTTTCACGGCAACGCGTCGATGCCAATTTGCGATTAATGCAAGAACAAGGCAAAGTCAGTGGCGTAGCGATTTCTGGATTGCAAAGTATGGAAACGCTCAAAGCTTCCGGGCTAGAGTCAGAATTCTTTTCCCGGTGGGCAGGTTATTACGCCAAAGCAATCAATGCCCGCCAGGAAATGGATACAACTAATCAAAACCTGGGTGTGTTGCCGTCATTTCTCACCTCGATTACATCCATGCTTTTGCTGGCGGTGGGAGGATTACGGGTAATGGATGGCGTACTTAGTATCGGAATGCTGATTGCCTTTCAAGGCTTGATGCAAAGATTTCTAGAACCTGTAAATAATCTGGTAAGCCTAGCGGGTGAACTCCAGGAAATGGAAGGCAATTTGGGTAGATTGGATGATGTGTTACGCAACGCGATCGATCCGGCTGTGGAGCAAGAAATCACTGTATCACAAACCTCTAACCTTGCCGCCGCCAATGTTCGGCTACAGGGCTATGTTGAACTCCATAACATCACCTTTGGCTATAGCCGCTCTGCGCCTCCCTTGATTGAAAATCTTAGTCTTTCGCTTAAACCTGGTCAACGAGTTGCTCTGGTGGGTGGCAGTGGTTCGGGTAAGTCAACCGTTGCCAAGCTGGTGTGTGGGTTATATGAACCGTGGGCGGGAGAGATTCTATTTGATGGTAAACCCAGAAAAAATATTCCGCGATCGATTCTCACTAATTCAATTGGCCTAGTTGAGCAAGATATCTCGCTATTTGCAGGTAGTGTGCGCGATAATCTCACGCTTTGGGATTCGACTGTGCCTTTTAGTAACCTGGTTCGCGCTTGTAAAGACGCTGCGATTCAGGATGTAGTGCTTTCCATGCCTGGAGGTTACAACGCTGATCTCGCAGAAGGAGCAACTAATTTGAGCGGTGGGCAGCGACAACGATTAGAAATTGCCCGCACTCTAGTGAATAATCCGGCGATTTTGGTGATGGATGAAGCGACTAGTGCGCTTGATGCCGAGGCAGAAAAGATGATCGATCAGAAACTCCGGGAGCGCGGTTGCACTTGTGTAATTGTGGCACATCGATTAAGCACAATTCGCGATTGTGACGAAATTATTGTCTTCGATCGCGGCAAAGTAGTGCAACGAGGTAGCCATGAAGAATTACAACGGGTTGAAGGCAAGTATTTGCAATTGATTCGCAGTGAAGGGGAAGCACTTCAAGAGGAGTGATTACAATTAAAAATTAAAAATTAAAAATTAAAAATTGCGGAAAGATCAAAGTTAAATCTGTTGTTTTATTTTAGTGAGTTGGTGTTGATTAATGTTTGTCTGAAATTTTTATCCGATTTCGGATTCAAGCAAAAAGTAAGTATACACGTTAAATGTCAAAAATTATTCGATTTTATATTAATTTTAGGAAGCAGGCATATATATGTTAGATCAAATTCGCAGCGCCACGGTGCGGGGAGAGTACTATCAGTTTAAAGGCAATGAGCCAATTATTCTCAATGATCCGAAGACGATTTGGATCGTAAAATCAGGTTCATTGGCGGTGTTTGCGATTCCGGTGAAAGAGGGAATTGCTGAGGGAAGCCGCCGCTATTTATTTACTACCCGAACGAGACAGGCAATGTTTGGCATTGTCAATGATTCTCAGTCGATGCCGTATCAACTTCTGGCAGTGTCCATTGAAGAAACGGAACTTCTGAAAGTTTCCAGGAAAGATTTTCGAGAATTTATTGCTAATGGCAATGGCGAAGCCTTAACTTTAATGGAGGGATGGATTGAGCAACTAGGATTGGCGCTGTCTTCGATTACTCCACCTGTACTACCGTTTCAAGAAGAAGGGGTTCGCTACTTCTCACTCAGCGATGGTCAGATTTTCCAACCACAGCGAGAGCTGGTATCCTGGGTGCAAATTCAGCGTGGTTACGCGGTTTGGATGGGGTTTGAGCAACTGTTAGTCATGCCTCAATCTGGATTGTTGCCGTTGAGTGCAGATATGTGGTTTCAAGCTGAAGATACAACCGAACTGGAAATCCTAACTACGTCTGAGATTGAGGATGCTACTGTTCTGTTCCAAGGGATTTTTCAACTGCAAGTATACTTTCTTCAAACCCTTTTTCTTGTAGAACACCAGGAACAAGAGGTAGAATTAAACCGATTTCAAGAACGCCAAAACCTGAATAATCAGGTGATGGAGGAGACGCTGGGCGAGTTAGCCTCGTTGCTGCAATCTCCGCAACATGCGGCTTCTGCTCAAATTGGAGCCAATGACTTTGACCAATCCTTGCTAATCGCGGCGGGTGCAGTTGGGCGGACTTTGGGTGTGACGATTCGACCGCCAGCAAAGTCTGAAGACCTCAAACGAGTGCAAGATCCGTTACAAGCGATCGCTCGTGCTTCTCGTTTACGAACCCGAACGATCGCTTTACAAGGCCAATGGTGGAAAAAAGATTGCGGTGCAATGCTAGCTTACACGCTAGAAGATAACCATCCCGTGGCGCTGTTACCTGTATCTGATACGCGTTATGAGATTTTTGATCCAATTAAGCGATCGCGCACTGTGGTTAATGCCAAAAGTGCGATTAAACTGGCGCTAACTGGATATACTTTCTATCGCCCATTACCAGATAAAGTTATTACCACCATCGACTTGCTGAAATTTGCCATGCAAGGGCACTACAAGGAATTGCTGGTTGTCTTGACTGCGGGGATGGCGACAACTTTTTTAGGAATGATTGTTCCGCAAGCTACCGCCATCTTAATTGACAGTGCAATTCCTGATGCCAATCGCGGTTTATTAATGCAAATTGCCCTAGCGCTGCTAGCAACTGCCTTTGGTAGTACGTTGTTTCAACTCGCCCAAGGCTTTGCGATCATGCGGGTAGAAACCTTTGCTGATGCTTCCACTCAAGCAGCAGTCTGGGATCGACTATTGAATCTGAAAGCATCATTCTTCCGTCAGTACTCAACTGGAGACTTGAATTCACGCGTCAGCGCCATTAGTCAAATTCGCCAAAAGCTCAGTAGCACAGTTCTGAGAAGTATCTTCACCAGCTTGTTCGCGTTTCTCAATTTAGGACTGCTTTTTTACTACAATGCTTCACTGGCGTTAATTGCCACTGTTGTTGCCTTCATCAACATTACGATTACTCTGGTTTCGGGAATTTATACCCTGCGTAAGGTTCGTCCTTTACTAGAGTTACAAGGACAACTCTCAGGGGTGATGGTGCAGTTAATCAATGGCGTTAGCAAACTGCGAGTTGCAGGCGCAGAAGCTCGCGCCTTTGCTTTTTGGGGAAAACAGTATAGTCAGCAAATCAAATGGATGCTAAGTACCCAAGGCATTGAAGATGCTCTGGCTGTGATTAATAAAATCTTGCCTGTATTAACCACAGCAATACTTTTCTGGTTTGCCACAAGTTTACTTCAGCAAGCCAATTCGCAAGAAGGTGGTTTATCCACAGGTGTATTTTTAGCATTTAATGCGGCATTTGGTACATTTATCGGTGGAGCTACTAGTCTCAGCAGCACAATTATAGATGTTCTGCAAGTGGTTCCTTTGTGGGAACGAGCGCAGCCGATTCTCGAATCGAAACCGGAAGTAGACTCTGAAAAAGCTGATCCAGGCAGGCTTTCTGGTCGAGTGGTTGTTGATCATGTGATTTTCCGGTATCGAGATGACGGGCCGTTGACATTGGATGATGTTAGTATCCATGCCGAACCTGGCGAATTTATCGCTTTTGTCGGCGCTTCGGGTAGTGGAAAATCAACGCTGTTCCGATTATTGCTGGGGTTTGATGTCCCGGAATCTGGCACGATTTACTACGACGGACAAGATTTAGCGGGGTTAGATATTCATGCAGTGCGTCGGCAATTAGGAGTTGTGATGCAAAATAGCCGATTGACATCTGCATCGATCTTTGAGAATATCGCCAGTGGAGCGATGATCACGATGGATGAAGCCTGGGAGGCGGCGCGAATGGCTGGCTTTGCCGAGGATGTGCAATCAATGCCAATGGGAATGCACACAGTAATTAGTGAAGGAGGAACTAATATCTCTGGAGGGCAACGGCAGCGATTATTGATTGCGCGATCGCTAGTATTAAAACCTAAAATCTTATTATTTGATGAAGCTACCAGTGCTTTAGATAACCGCACCCAAGCGATCGTTAGTCAAAGTTTAGAGCGTTTGAAGGTGACACGGATTGCGATCGCTCACCGTTTAAGTACTATTCGCAACGCCAATCGCATCTATGTATTTGAGAATGGTCGCGTAGTCCAAGAAGGCAGTTTTGATCAACTCGCCAATCAACCAGGACTGTTTGCCCAACTGATGGCGCGACAAAAGCTGTGAAGAAGGCAGCACTTCGGCTACGCTCAGTGACCGGGGGCAGGGGGCAGGGGAAGCAGGGGGAGGGAAAGTTGTAGTGAAGTTCAGAAATTGGATAATTTATTTTTTGAAGTTCTCTAAAAGGATAAATGGAGGAGAAAGCATTATGTCAGCTACTTTTGGTAAAATTATTCAGATAAATTGCAGCCTCGTTTTTTCTCTGCTGGTGTTGCATGGATTTAGTGTTTTTACAAAAACTGCGATCGCTGCAACTATGCAACCTGCCCAAGACATAGCGAATGCGACTGTTATACCTGATAGTATAAAACTTCCAAATAGTGAGCAACTTCTTTTGAAAGCATCTGCCAAGGGTTCGCAAATCTATATCTGCAAAGAAAAATCAGAATCCCCTGGTCAATATGAGTGGACGCTTAAGGCTCCTGATGCTGTGTTGCTGAATGAGCAAGGGCAAGATTTAGGCAAGCATTATGCAGGCCCAACCTGGGAAGCTAAAGACGGTAGCAAAGTTGTGGGTAAGTTAAAATCTAAGGCAAATGCACCACAAGATAATGCTATTCCCTGGCTATTGTTGCAGGCACAATCTCATGAAGGCAATGGTATTTTCCACCAAGTCAATTGGATTCAAAGGATCAATACAGTTGGTGGGAAAGCTCCTGTTCAAGGCTGTGACAAATCATCTGCAAATCGAGAGATTCGCGTCAAATATACGGCCGATTACCTCTTTTATTAAGACAAAACCGCAACTATTGGAATTGTCTAATAAGTCAATACAGTTCAGTTAAGCAAATTTATCTGTTAAGGCAGGCTGTTCTTGAGCAGGGGAGGCTTCGGGAGCAGGGGGAGAGAAAAAAGCT
>NZ_JAVRBY020000101.1:0-17267 GCF_034531035.1 Nostoc sp. DedQUE02
TCTGTGGAGAAGCCAACATCTCCGGCTGGGGTTTTTACCTTAAACCCCGTCACTTCTGAATCTAGCGCTCTCAATGCTCCTTGCAGTAGTTCATGGAATTTGTTCGGTTCAGAGATTGTGATTTTCTCCAGGCTTTGGCTTACACGACGGGCAATCGCTAAAAGCACATCTGCAATGTCCACGTCTGTCATTTCTAAGTCTTCACTCGACTCAAAATATACTACGTGGTAGCCTGATTCTTCCAGTTCCACCTGCAACCTAACTAGCTCTGTCGATTTTCCACAGCCGATATGACCAGTGAATAATGTACAGGTCGGTTCGTTCGCTTTGAAGAACGTAATTTTCTGCTTCAGCTTGCCGATGATATCGCCGCCTCTGACTGAGGAAAAGTCAATGTAGTACTTCTTGTCTAAATCTTGATTGATGTACAAAGTCTGGCTGGGGTCAGTTCGTTGGAAAAACTCTAGTAAATCTATAGGCATAAGTAATTTATCAATATTGAATACTTTTTGATAGAAGAATAATTATTTATTTATTTTTGAGATTATTAACGAATCTTTGCCATTACTTAAATTCCTGTACTCAAAGTTTTACTACTGACAAGGCTTTATGCTTACTACACTGACATTAACGCTTTTACGGACTGTGATGCAATTTGACGGTTACGGCAAGTCATACCAAGTTGCGTTCAAAAATATTAGTTTTGACAGGCAGGGGGAGAAATACTACATACATATGATTGCAAATTGGTATCAACAATGCACCACACGTAGAATTCGATTGTTGACTGTAGGTGCAAAACCCTCTTGAGCCACCTGTACAAGAAAAAACTGCCCTGGGGCATGGCCAAAGCAGCGTTCGCAAATAGGGGATTAAATAAAGGACTTTTAAAGCTTGTCCTTGTTTTACACATAATTCGTTTGCTATGTAATATTCTTCAGCTAAAGCTTGGTACTTTATGCAAAAAGAACTAAAAATCTTGAAACCTCTATCCTATATGGATTAGACCGAATACAAATCATGGGGTTGTATTTGTGTGAACCACTGGTTATCACGCATTTGGTCAAGCGCATTACCCCAAGGGAGTAATCGTAAGCTGTGGAGGGCAGTGTGCCAAGGGGCAGAGGTGGGGCGATCGCATAAGGAACTGGGCGAAAGCTCAATCATTACTCTTAATACAAACCAATGCATAAATACAATGAAAGCTGACTAGCAAAACTGCTCATGTCTACAACCTCGTTTCCCGGTAATGACAACCTGAAGTAGTGAAAGACTATTGGGGGGTAAGGAGTTTTGGTATCGGTGCGCTGTGGCAGGCAGGTGCAATTAGTGTTCAGTGGAGAGTTGGGGTGGTGTTCGGTGGGGTGGGTGATTACTGTGGCTAACCAAGGTATTGTTAAATATTGATATTGAATAGCTTCAATCTTCTTTAATCACGCCTAAACTCCATTTGGGCGAAGTGGTCTTGCAGCAACTTGTGGATGAAGCGGTAGCGACCACCGACACGCTGGAGTAACATCCGCTCGGTGCAGTAGTCGAGAAAACGGGCGTAATTCCAGGGGATATAGCCATTGAAGTAAAGAATGAGGCGTAAGGCAAAGTGTTTAATAACAGGTGTTCCACTTCTAAGTATCCCCACCAATAATCCAAAAAATAACCCAAACATTAAGCTAGAAATTAAAGCTGACTTATTTAAACTATTGTTTTCTTGAATTATTTGAATCAAAAAAATTAATATTGTAGAAGGTAAAAAATACAATACTGATAAAGTAAATGTATTTTTAACGCCTTGCAAAATCCCTTGGTTAGGAATAGTTTTAGTTTCTATTGCTAAATTATTAGCTCCCCCTAAAATACTAATAATTAACTCATTTATTAAAAGATAATGAAAAGATTTTATAATTTCAATTGCTTCAATTTTATCTCCGATTAACCCATTAATCAGCCCGATAAGCAGCCCCCAAATAAGCACAACAATCACTCCGATGATGATCCTCCCAGAAATAAGTTGATTAATTATCCCCCAAATTATCCCGATAATTAGCCATTTTTCCCTGGTCTTATTAGAAGATTTTTCAGACTTAATTAAACCTATATTTTCAAGTTGATCCTCTATTATCTCACCAAATAACCCATTAATTAGCCCAACAATCAACCCGATAATCATCCCTCCGTTCAGCCCCTGAAGCAACCATAAAAGACCCAAAGTTACCCTTCCATTCACCCCATGATTAATAACCCTTCCAAGGACAGTAACCTCTCCAGTCACCCCAAAAATCCCCAAAATTACGCCAAAAATCCCCAAAATTAGCCCAGTAATCAGCATTTGTATAACTCCCCAGACAATCAAATTATAAATAATTTTGGGAATTTTACTTCTTAACAAACTAGGCTGCATTTCTTCAATCAAAAATTCTGTTTTCGATTCTTTGAGCATTTGCCCTGCTAGCCAAACGAGCCACATTCGCGTTTTCCTAGCATTGGGAGGTCTGTGCTTCAAATATCCCCTACTATGAATATCTTGTGCCAACACATGTCCTATATAGGCATCTAGCAAATACTGATGACGCTCTGCTGTAGAAGTCAAATGCTGCCATTCTCCAACAGATATTTCTTGAGATACCAGAACAGTAATGCTGAGTAGTAAAGGAATTTTAACCAACTCTAACAAGTCTAAATCGCTACTGATGGTTAACCACAGTTCTCTATATTTGATGCTGGCTAGATAATCACAAATTTGATGGTTGGTTAAAGACTGTAATGAAATAGCTCCGTTTAGTTGTAATTGCGTAGCGTAGTTACTATATTCCTCAATGCGACTACAAACAATTAGATAAAGCGGTCTAGTTTCATTTACTAAAAATTTATTAATTTCATGGACACAAAGTTCCTGACGTTGGGGTTCAACTTCGTCTAAACCATCAAGCAATGGTAGTAATCGGTGATTGTCTACCCACTCTTTACCAACTTTGATTGAGACACCATATTTAGATTTGAGTTCAGTCACCAACCAATCAGTCATAGGTTGTTGGTCATCTTTCCAAAAAGATAAGTTGAATGAAACAGGAACTGGATAATTAGGCTGTTCTTCTGCACGTTTAATTAATTCTTGAGCCAGTTCTAATTGTGTAGTTGTCTTGCCCGACCCTGGCGCACCTAAAATTAACAGTTTACCTGCAACTTCTTGGGAATCAAAAACGGATAAAATAGTTGTACTCTCTGGGAGAGCCTCAGCAGGTTTTAAGCCAATTTTTCTCTCTGCATTCCAAGGTCTTTTTACCTGCTGAAGTTGTAACTCTTTACCTAAATTAATTAGCACAGCATTGTGTAGAGATTGCCTTAACTGGGAAGTAACTTCTGACTTAACTGAGGCTAATAGTATCTGTTCATTCTTTGGTCGCTCCGTATTGCCTACTGGTGTTAGGGGCATAACGATTGCTGCTAAATATAAATGTTTATGCTTGCTACACTTGAGATTAACGCTTTTACGGACTGTGACGCAATCTGACAGTTGCTGCGAGTAAACAATGTACTTGCATGTATGATTCGATTAGTTGGCAGTGAGTGCAAGCTCTTGTAGCCACCAGTACAAGGAAAAACTGCCCTAGGGCATGGCCAGAGCAGCGCTCTTAAATAGAGGATTAAATAAAGGACTTTTAAAGCTTGTCCTTGTTTTACACATAATTCGTTTGCTATGTAATATTCTTCAGTTCAAGTCTTGTACTTTATGCAAAAAGAACTATAAATCTTGAAACCTTTATCCTATAGGGATTAGACCGAATACAAATCATGGGGTTGTATTCGTGTGAACCACTGGTTATCACGCATTTGGTCAAGCGCATTACCCCAAGGCAATCGTAAGCTGTGGAGTCCGGTGTAGCAAGGGGCAGAGGTGGGGCGATCGCCAATTGACTTATTTATTGAAGTAAAATGCCGACCAATGGTCGGCAAAAGACGATTCCTTATGCTATTGGAGTACCAAAATATCGAGTAGTACATCTGTTCCTTCAACGCTGCACCATCACCCAAAATAGCAATCGTAGGCTGTGGAGGGCGGTTGTAACAAGGGCACAGGAGAGGCGATCGCTTATGATAGATGCACTTTCACAAAAATACTCTACTGAGTTATTCACCTCAATAGAGTATATAAATTTACTACTATCACCTTTTATCAGTAATTAGTTTATACTTTGATAACTATTTATACTTCTGTACAAGTACTGCAAATCTTGCCGACAGCGATCGCATCAAGCACTGCATGAGGGCAATCACTCCAAAATCTACTCTTATCACTGCCGCTATCTCCTGATAAGTCTTAATTAACTTGGCAGATAGTGCTGTTGACTGCGACTAACTTGGTGATTAAGAGAGACAGAATCAGCAGCAGATATACCAGAGAAATATCCGTCTTTTGAACCACAATATGGTAGCACCATTTGTTTAACTTTTACATTATTTAGATATGCTTCTAACTCAGATTCCAGTTTTTCATAGAGTGCTTGCACGATAATGGCGGGTACTGCAACTGATTCAGTAGTTCCAGCAATCCCTTGATTTTTCTGTTGATCGCGATTCTCAAGAATCCTACTTACAAGTCTATTAGCAGCACCTAATTTAAAAGCATTTCTAAAAGCGCGATTTCCTACGGCTTGTTTTGCCAGTCGTTCAATAGTTTGTTCAAGATACTCAAACTGAATCTGAGTAGAGACGATATTCACTTTTCGCCCTAAGATAATCATTTTAGACCCGCTATGGTAATGTCTGGTGATTGCAGAGCAGTAATTCCCCCAACAAACACCACTTAGTAAAATAAATTTCCATGAGGTCATGCGTTTGAACTGGCGAACCACTTCTTCTTCTAGTGGTTGAGGTGTCCAATCTTGGAGTGAGGCTATTGATAAATTGTGCCGGGTTAGCATTTCTTGGGCTTTAGCTGCGGCGGCGCTTGCCTCTGCTTCGTTGGAAGATTGGCTAAGTGCGAATAGTTTTCTAATTTTGTCAGCGATTTTTTCTAGTTCTAACACCTGTGTCTGCATTGGTATCACTCAAGCAAGTTTTGAAAGGAAATATCTTTTTTAATATACTTGTGTAAAATAAAAAATGTAGCTAATTTTTATTCATACATAGCAAGCTTTGTAGCAATTATTCCTGCTAAAAACGGATATTCGTGATGAAGCCATGATTACTGAAAATAATGATTCAGTCGATGCAGTGAATGAACTAGTGAGAAAAATCTCTATTAAAGAAACCCAGCTAAAAATAGCCCAAGAATCGAATCTCATTTATGCTGCTGAAGCGTTACAAAACCAACTATCCCAATTACAACAAGAATTGGGAGATAGTTCAGACACACAATTGCAGTCGCTAATGAGCTTGTGAAATGCTTACGACGGTAACTGAAATTCGCAGTATAACGGCTGCGGTCAGAGCTTGCTAAAAAGTCCAACTCAGTACGAGCGGCTTTCTTCAATCCACTGCACCGCAATTGTTAGACATCAGAAATAAATAAACTAACACTTTTACTATCATCAGATAGTTTAATCATTCGCTCAAAGCTTAGTCCTAGTTTTTTGAGCAGCTTTGCTGAACCATAATTGTCCGGTGTAGTGATAGCGATAATACGAGTTAAGCCGAAGGTTCTTCTCCCATACATCATAACAGCAGAAGCAGATTCATAGGCGTATCCTTTTCCCCTGAACTTAGGAAGAAAGGCAAACCCAACATCCACATTCTCCAAGGAATCTCTTTTTATCAAACCGCAAATTCCAATCGAGACGCTCTTCTCCTTTAGCTCAACCAAATACAATCCGAAACCGAGACGCTCATACATAGCGACCGGATTCTTCAAAATATATTCACGAGCATCATCAAGGGTTCTCACACCTTTATCACCAATAAAGCGCAACCACAAAGGGTCATTCAATATCTCAAGAATAAACTCGCTATTTTCAACACTCAGCCGACGAAGAACTAAACGCTCTGTTTCAAGAATTCTCATAGTCGAACACCTTGTTATTGATGTCTAACTATTTATTATATAAACACAAGATAAGACATAATTTATGATTACAAGAAATAAAATAGAGGACTTTTCAAGTGTTCTCCCCTGGTTTATATAGAAGTTTGATATGTAATATTCTTCAACTAGAGTTTTGTGTTTTATGCAGAAATAACGAAATATGTTGAAACTGCCGTCAAACAAGAGTTAAGCGTAAGTATCAACACCATCCCTTCAGTAAGCAAGTCAGATATCAAATGTGTATTTCGTTACATACATTAATTACATAGCGTAAGATAAGTGCAATAGATCCATGAATATAAAAGCCTTCTATCAGACCCGGAAGTTCGATTTGTAATGACAACAAATAATCATTTAATAATGGACGAATACATTCTGGGATAAGAGTATCCATATTTAATAAACCGTATTAGCTTTATTTTTAATCTTGCGCTCCCATTTAATAATAAAACCACCTTTATTGACAAGCTATCTGGCATCACATTCCGCCTACGTGTCCAAAAAGCAATCCACACCCATTCTGCTCTTGAGCGTGACCTCCAGATAAAACTGAAATCGCGCTCAAGAGCAGAAATTTCTTAAATAGTTCGAGGAAGGTTCCCAGTACTGGATGACATCTGCGTGATACCAAATAGAGTACAATGGCGCAAGTGATCGCACGGGGAGAGAAATTCCTTAGTAAATAATCACTTTGATTTGTCTTGGGTTAGTATCACAGCAAAGGTAAGCGAATGAAATACGATATGTTTTTTTTAGCAGCCCTTTTAGCAATCACAGGCTTGCGAGCTATCGTGTTATCCTTTTTTTCTAATTCTGCGGAATCTACTGCTACCATAACTAGCACTATCAAACCTATAGAAGTAAAAACGACCCTGACCAAAAAAGCATTCAGTCTGGGTAAAATCCCCTTGAATGGTACGTTGGAAGCGGTAGAAACCGTTACTACTACCAGCCGAATTATGGGACAGATTAAAACTTTGCCAGTGCAAGAAGGCGACAGAGTATAAGCAGGTCAAATCATTGCCATTATTGATGCCAAGGATATCCAGGCACAACGCAATCAAGCATTGGCTGTGATTTCCCAAGCCCAGACAGGTGTAACAGTTGCGACTGCCGCCGAAACTCAGGCCCTAGCAAACAAAACTCAAGCTCTAGCACAACTCAATCAAGCAGAGGTTCGTCAAGAAGAAGCCGAAGCCAAATTGCAGGAAGCACAAGCACAACTAGCTGACGCTCAGTTAAATCAACAAAGTATGGCTATGCTGAGAAAAGATGGTGCAGTCAGCCTATTACAACTAGATGCAGCCAATACACAAGTAGCATTAATTGAAGCTCGCATTCAACAGGCAAGAGCTGGGATTGAACAAGCCTTACCGGAAATTGAGCAAGCCAAAACTGCCATAAAACAGGCAAGTTTCCAAGTCCACCAAGCACGAGCAGGAGTAAAGCAGGCGCTCTCCCAAGTTCAGCAAGCACGAGCAGAAGTAAAGCCAACGATTGCTAACCTAAACCGCAGCATTCTTAAAGCACCATTTGCTGGAGTCGTCACTAAAAAACATACAGAAGTAGGTGTAATAGCGGGTTTTGGACAACCTTTAGTGACATTGGAAAGTAGCGATCGCTTGCAGTTTAGCGTTATAGTACCAGAGTCAATGAAGTCCTTGGTGAAACAAGGAAGTGTTAACTCAGTTTCAACTATCTCCTTAGCAAAATAGCTGCTTGGAAATATAGTTAGGGATTGCTGAAATTATGAGCCTTTTTTTAGTATGATATCATGTCCGGCTAATCACTTATGATTACCGTATCTGTGCAAAAATCCCAAAAGTCTCTTTCCCCCTGCCCTCTAAATGATAAGTCTTCAACCGGACATGATATGACTCATAGTCCAAAATCGTCAAATGTAGAGTGAAAGAATTTCAGCCATACTTACACTGGTGGAGCATTAAAAAATAAACTACCCCAATTACAACAAGAATTAGGAAATAGTTCAGACACACAAGTGTAATATACCCACGCTAAGATATGATGTTCTCATTCTGAAATAGTGGCAATTGAATGACTTGGGTCTGTTTGGCGTTATCAAGGTTAGACAAGGAAATCCCTAGCAATCTAATACTGCGATTCTCCAAGTCAATCGACTCAAACAGTGTTTTAGCTATCTCAAAAATTGTAGAGAGTTCGCTGATGGGGGCAAGCATTGTCTTACTACGTGTTATCTGGCGATAATCAGAAAACTTGACTTTCAGATTTAATGTGCGTCCTCGCGTTTGGTGCTGCTCTAGCCGTTGCTCAACAATTTGGGCAATCTGGTCGAGTTCTTGTAACTTTGTCCGACATCGTTTAAGTCTTGTGCAAACGAGGTTTCTGCACCAATGGACTTGCGAACCCGATTCGCCTCAACTGGGCGGTCATCTTCTGCTCTGGCAATTTTGTAGTAATAATTCCCTGCTTTCCCAAAATGGTGTGTTAACTCAGTCAGCGATCGCCCTTTCAAATCTGCGCCAGTATGAATGCCGAGCGAATGCATCTTAACCGCCGTCACAGATCCAATGCCGTGGAACTTTTCAATCGCTAGCTGTTCTACAAAGGCGATCGCTTGTTCTGGCAAAATCACCGTTAGTCCGTTGGGCTTGTTCTGCCCTGATGCCATTTTTGCAAGAAACTTGTTAATCGACACACCTGCGGTTGCTGTCAACTGAGTTTCCTGGAAAATTGCAGTTTTGATGTGTCTTGCGATAGTAGAAGCGTGGGGAATGTTTTGCTTATTCTCAGTAACATCAAGGTATGCCTCATCTAGTGCAACTCCTTCCACTAAATCAGTGTAGCGTTTGAAGATAGCGTGGATTGCTGCGGAAATCTCTCGGTAAACGTCGAATCTCGGTTTGACAAAGATAAGCCCAGGGCATTTTGCGAACGCAGTTATTGAAGGCATGGCTGAGTGAATACCAAACTTCCTCGCTTCATAACTGGCTGCTGCAACCACGCCTCGTTGATTGGGGCTGCCACCGACTACTAACGGTTTGCCTCGGTAACTAGGGTTATCCCTCTGTTCCACCGATGCGTAAAAAGCATCCATATCAACGTGAACTATTTTCCTCGTCTGCATTGTTGTTGAAGTATTACCATTTCTACCAAGCGGCGAGAACGACTATTTTCTGGTAAATTTGTGATTCAATCTGGATATTTGAGAAATTTCTCACCACAATAGTACATTAGCACTAGCGCTTTTGGGCTTTCATCAGTTTTTTCATTGAGAAAGTTTTTGTAACAATAGCATTACACTTGATTGAGTAGCATTTTGTCATCACGTTGCCAACGCACGGATTGAGAGGGAGCAAGAGGATGACCATTGGTATTTGGGTTCTCGGAGATCAACTTTGGGCTGGGCAGTCAGCGCTAGAGAGTTGCCTACAACAACACCAACAGACTCCTGTGATTTTTATCGAATCTCTTGTCCATGCAGGGCAACTTCCTTATCACTTGCAAAAACTGGTATTGGTATGGTCAGCTATGCGTCACTTTGCTGCCGAATTGCGATCGCTTGGCTTCCCAGTAACATACACTCAAAGCCAAGATTTCAATACATCTTTACTCCAATGGATTGAGCAATACCAAATTACCGAACTGCGGGTGATGACTTTTGGGTAGGGAGGGACAACAACCGACAATTATCTAGCCACGCGACAGGTGGAGGTATGGTTGCTCCTATTTGGCGTGATTTTATGCAGAAGGCACTCAAAGATATACCAGTAGAAAACTTCCAGCCACCTTCTAATTTTCCTCGTCCGAAATCAAATTAAAAATGTTCTAAGCTCCCTCGGCGATCTATCTAAAAATTTCCTCCAATGAGACTGTAAATCAGCCCAGCCAGTACAATTAGAGTCACAATTACATAGGTATAATCTTTGAGTCGGACAAAGGCTAACAGAGAAAAAACCACTCTCATAACTGGAGTAGCAATCAGTAGCAGTAGTCCTAGTTGAATAATGCCTCGGTTACGACCTGATAATATTGATGTTTTTACCCCGGCTGGAGTGCGAAACTCTGCTGGTTCTCCCCGAAAAAACTGGTAATTAGGAACCTCAGTCCCGTGGCGAATTAAGTACAAAATTCCACCCGTTAGAACCAGAACGGTAGCAAGGATGACCCCGACTCTTAACAGATTGCCAATAAATTGCTCAAAACGCTGCTCAAACTTAGTACGTCTGTTTAGAACCATTTTAAAGCCTCCCAGTTAGACCTTTGTAGATCATTTCCAGCGCCAGTACCAAAATCACACCACTGAAAATATTTCGCAAAAGTTGTACCCTGGCTCTGACAAGTACTCGCGCCCCCAATACAGCACCACACAGTACTCCCAACATCACTGGCATTGCTAATCCGGGGTCGATATAACCTCGGTTTAGATATATTCCTGCACTAGCAGCTGCTGTTACTCCAATCATGAAATTGCTGGTAGTTGTGGAAACTTTGAATGGAATATGCATTATTTGATCCATTGCCAGTACCTTGAGCGCTCCCGAACCAATACCTAGCAAGCCAGAAAGTACACCAGCTATAAACATTAGCCCAAATCCGAAGGGAACACCACGCACGTTGTAAGATTGTTCTCCCGTGGAAGTTGGATAAGTACTATTTAGCTTCAAGCGTGTTGCCAGGGGATCTGGCGGTAAATTATCGATGTTTTCGGAGTAGGGTTTACGAGATAGGTATGCACTATAAAGTAAAACAATCCCAAACACAATAGCGATCGCTCCAGTAGAAATCTTTGCTGCCACAACTGCTCCAGCTACAGCGCCAAAGGTTGTTGCTATTTCTAGGAACATCTCTAGCCGTATATTAGTGTAACCTTCCTTTACATAAGCAGAAGCTGCTCCACTAGATGTAGCAATCACAGATACTAAAGAAGCACCAATAGCATAGTGGAGATCCACTCCACAAACTACAGATAGGAAAGGAACAATTACTACGCCACCACCCAAGCCTGTCAAAGCTCCTAAAAATCCAGCACTCAAGGAGCCAAACCATATTAATAGCGAAAAATCCAGAGTATTCAAGGTTTATTCTCCACTATTTGGTTTTATGGGTTAATACACCAATTAGTTTCACACTGGTTAGTTGGTTTTACTTTATATTTTTTCATTTCTAAAAACAAATATTTTTTCTGATTATTTTAATCACAATTTTTAATCATATTGTATATATAAGCATTGAAAAAACTGTCAAAGTGACAACTTGTTTATGGTCTATTTCACTAATTTTTTATCAAGTTTATAAAACAGATATTTAACCAAATAAACTACTGTAAAGCTAGCGAAATATAGTAGTTTTGTGAACGTCATATTTATGCCATAACTTGGTCATAACTCTGTCATAACTATGTCACAGATGGCTGTTATCTTGTGGATGTTTTCTTAACAAATATTCTCTACATTCAATCGAATATGCTCTTTTTTATAATCTTAAGTACAGTTTGCAGTAAAGCTGGTGAAGTAAATCTAAGTAAAAGTTTCTGACCAATCGCATCTTATTGATGAGGCTGATTCATAAGAATTGACAAGTCGAATTATAAGACGAAAGAATTTAGCATAGCAAATAACGTAATCCCATATTAGAGAGGAATAAATTATGCTTGAGTTATTAGGTTCAGGCTTAGTAACACTGTGGCTACAAAAAGCTGGAATCCAAATCAATTATTTAGATGCTTTAGATGCACTAGCTTGGCAAATTAGTCCTAGCTTGGTTCTTGCCTCAGATCCAAATCCATCTGGAAACACTACAGTGCAAGAATATCTTTAGAAGCTAATAACATCAAAACTGATAGCACAGAATTTGAAAGAAAACCAAGAGATTTGGATACAGTCAGGGCCAATGCTTATGGCTAATCACCAAGGCACAACACCTCTGCCAGCTGCCTCTTTAACCAAAATTGCTACCTCATTAGTTGCTTTCAAAACCTGGGGGCCAGACCACCAATTTGAGACTTTGGTAAGTGCCACTGGGCCGGTAGTAAATGGGGTATTGGAAGGTGATTTAGTCATAGCTGGTGGTGGAGATCCAATGTTTGTTTGGCAGGAAGGAATAGCTTTAGGAAATACTCTCAATCAAATAGGCATCAAACAAGTAAAGGGAAATTTGGTAATTACTGGTAACTTCGCCATGAATTTCCAGCGTTATTCATTCTTGGCAGGTCAAATGCTCAAACAAGCACTAAATTATGCCAGATGGAACCGCTCTGTTATTTTCCAATACTCAACTATGCCCAAGGGAACACCAAAGCCACAAGTGATAATTACGGGTACTGTTAAAGTAAATTTACAATCTACTCCCCAACAAACTTTGTTAGTGCGTCACCAGTCTTTGCCTTTACAACAACTGATCAAGGAGATGAAAAAGATAAATCATTTGTATCAGAATTTTCGTGAATTGGTATGAGCAGAGTCGAAAGGAGCCGAACGGGAGCAAGGGAAAAAATGATGCGTATGTTGCCGAGGCTTGCTGTATCCACCAAACCTCCACCGTCCAAAAGGCACGTGCAACCATCCGAAAAGGATGGTTGCACAACAGCACCCGCATAGCGATCGCAAATTTACAATTGTAAAGATATAATTTTTACTCCTTCTTTCTCAAGAAAGATATTAATGTTTAAAAAATCATTACTTTGGAGTTAATAGCTTAAAAAAATTAGCGTCAATCAAACCCAAACTAAACCTCTGCATAAGATGATAAAAGCTTATAACTAAGTTATTAAATCTTAAATCAGCAAAAGTCTTTGATAAATTCGCACTTATTGAGCATTTTCTTTGTTGACAAAAGTACGAACAATATGAAGCGATCGCACCATCTTGATAACCTTGATCTGCCAACAGTAAAATTTGCGCTCATTTTAAAACACAAGCAGAATTTTTACCTTTTTTAGTTAGATCCACTAACTGCTGATGTTCTTCTTGAGTTAGGTTAACAGTATATTTAGCTGACATAGTGTGATAAGTGCTTTTTAGACTATATTCACACTTAAAAGCTCACCTGTCAAAATAAAATTGGTTGACTAGTAGTCATGCTAATTTACTTATTTTGTCTGGTCTGATGCAGTCGATTCTTGTATACTTGGCTTAAGTGATCGCACCAAAAGCCGTCCTTACCGATTGATCGCAACAATGGCATGAAGGTAGCAAGATGAACCGATCGCACTTAAAAGCCTGGGTTTTGACGGTCAATATCGTGAGTGCATTGCTCTGTGCCCAGTCGAGCGCGGCTCAGGTGATTCCCGATGGGACGCTACCTGTGGGAGAGCGATCGCAAGTTTCTGGCAACCCCAACGTTCAAATTGATGGTGGGGCAAGGCGAGGCGGCAATTTGTTCCATAGCTTTAGCCAATTTTCGATTCCCCTGGGTGGATCTGCCTACTTCAACAATGCGGCTGATGTGCAGAATATTTTCAGTCGGGTTACGGGTGGGTCAATCTCGAACATTGATGGCTTAATTCGGGCAAACGGGACGGCAAATCTGTTTCTACTGAACCCCAATGGCATTTTGTTTGGGCCCAATGCGTCACTCAATATTGGCGGTTCGTTTGTGGCGACGACTGCGACTGCCATCGGTTTTCCCAATGGGGAAGTGTTCAGCAGTGATGCGACGCAACCATTACCCAGTCAATTGCTGAGGATTAATCCCAATGCATTGTTTTTCAATCAACTGGCAGTGCAGTCGATTATTAACCAATCAACTGCAAACAACGGAACAGGATTACAGGTGCCAGCAGGACAGAGTCTATTGTTAGTGGGTGGCAATGTCCAATTAGAAGGTGGGCAAATCACAAGTCCCGGTAGCCGAGTGGAGTTGGGTGCCGTTGCTGGACAGGGGATAGTGGGGCTGAGTGGAACGGCTGGGAATTGGCGGTTGAGTTTTCCAAATAATGTAGCACTCTCAGATGTTGCTCTTAGCAACAGTGCTCTTATCGATGTTCGTGCCGGGAGTGGCGGGAGTATTGGCGTTACCGCTCGGAACTTGAGCCTGAACCAAGGAAGTAGACTTCGAGCGGGAATCAACGACGGGTTGGGCTTTGCTGGCGCTCAAGCGGGTGACATTCAGCTCGATACGACAGAAACAATAAACCTAGCTGATAGTAGCGAAATCCGCAACGAAGTGCGTCCCGGAGGTACGGGTAATGCAGGCAACATCAACATCACCACCGGGTCGCTTTATCAGACCGATGGTGGTGTAGTGTTTGCCAGAACTTATGGACAGGGAGATGCAGGCAGTATAAATATCAATGCCCGCGATACCGTTTCTTGGAATGGTAATCGCACGGGTGTAGGCAATATCGTGGATCAAACTGGCATCGGTAACGCTGGTAGTATCAACCTCACTACAGGGTCGCTTTCTCTGATCAATAATGCTGAACTATCTTCAGTCACAAGAGGACAGGGAAATGCAGGCAGTATAAATATCAATGCTCGCGAGCGAGTCTCTATTGATGGTAACGGCACTTATGTATTCAATTACGTGGACGGAAGTGGCATCGGTAACGCTGGCAGTATTAACATTACTACAGAGTCGCTTTCTCTCACAAGCGGTTCTCAACTGATTTCCTACACGGCTGGACGGGGGAATGCAGGTGACATAAATATCACTACTAGAGGGTCGATGTATCTCCAAGGCGGTCAACTGAGTTCCTTCACATTTACAGAAGGAGATGGAGATGCTGGGAATATAGCGATCGCGGCGGGTTCCCTCTCAGTGACCGAGGCAGGACAATTCAATGCCCTTACCTTTGGACAAGGAAGAGCGGGTAATGTCAAAATTGTGGTTCGCGATGCCATCTCCTTCGATGGGGTGGACAGCGATGGCACAGCGAGTGGTGTGCTAACCGGAGTGGAAGACACCGCATCGGGGCAAGGGGGCGACCTGAGCATCACGGCAGGTTCTCTCTCGCTGACCAACGGGGCAATACTGAGTGCTCTTACCTTGGGACAGGGAAGTGCGGGCAATATCAACATCACCGCCCGCGATGCCGTCTTGCTAGATGGGAGCGCTACGGCGGGCACTGGCATCTTCGCTACGGTAGCAGATACCGGCGTGGGCAATGGGGGCGCTATCAACCTCAGGGCTGGCTCACTGTCTATTATCGGTGAAGCTGCCATAGCTGCTGATACCAATGGACAAGGACAAGGGGGCAATATCAATCTCGATGTCAAAGGCACCCTCTTGCTTAGTGGCGGCAGGACTGCGCCAACAGGAGAATCGAGCCGCATTACCCTAGGGGTGCAGCCCAAAGGAAACGCTTCTGGCGGCGACCTTCAGATCAAGGCGGGTTCTCTGGTGCTGACCAATGGCGGTCTGATCAAAGTCAGCACTCAGGGTCAGGGAAATGCAGGCAATATCGACATCAGGGCTGATAGAACCGATATCTCTGGCAGCGTTCCAAGCAGTGGCTTGCCCAGTGGTTTGTTTACCAGTAGCGATACCACTGGCAATGCTGGTGATATTACCATTAATACTCAGACCTTTCGGATTGCAGATGCAGCCGCCTTGAGTGCCCGCAGCCGAGGCGATGGAAAGGGGGGAGATATCACCGTGAATGCCGCCCGCTCCTTTGAGGTAGTCAACGGCGGACAACTGATTACCACCACCTTCGGACGGGGAAGTGCGGGTAGTATTAGCGTGAATGCAGCAGACCAGATCGCGATCGCAGGTAGCGATCTGAATTACGCTGCTCGCCTTGCCAAATTTCCCAATCCCGTTGATCGATTAGTTGCCAACGCCATCAGCGAAATCGGTGCAGCTAGCGGTTTATTTGCCAACACTGAATCTAACTCTACAGGACGCAGTGGAAATATCCAGATCAGTACGAAAACCCTCAATATTCAAAACCAGGCAGAAGTGACGGTCAGCAGTTCGGGTACTGGTAGCGCAGGTTCTTTGTTTGTGGATGCCGATCGCATCTTTCTCAATAATCAAGGCAGCATTCGAGCCGACACATCGGGGGGTGGAGGCAATATTAATTTGCGATCGCCCCTGATTCTCTTACGCAATGGCAGCAACATTACAACGAATGCTACTGGAGCCAACATTCCTGGCGGCAACATTGGGATCGATACGCGTTTTTTGGTGGCGGTGCCGAACGAAGATAGCAACATCAGCGCCAACTCTGAAGACTTTCGCGGCGGTAATGTTCGCATCAACGCCTTTTCAATCTTTGGTATCCAGCCCAGTTTGGTTTCCACCCCTTTGAGTGATATCACGGCAACGGGTGCAACCTCTGCGCTGAGTGGCACGACCAATGTGAACACCGCAGGCATTGACCCAACTTCTGGATTAGTCGCCTTACCCACTGACTTTGTAGACTCGTCAGGGTTGATTGCCCAAGGTTGTCCTGCCAATCAAGGGAATTCTTTCGTGATCGGCGGTCGCGGAGGCTTGCCGCCCACACCGGAACAGCAATTAGATGATGATGCCAACTGGCAAGACCGGCGCAGGCTGGTTGCAAATCAGCAAGTACATGGGGGAGGACAAGGGGACACGAAGACTGCTGCAATTCTTAATTCTCAACTCTCAATTCCCAATTCTCCTCCACTTCCCCACACCCCCATCATCGAAGCTACCGGATGGCTGATAACTCCTACTGGAGAAATCTCGCTGATTGCCAGTACTCCTGACCCAACGATGCAGAATCGGTTGAAATGGTCAGTCGTTTGTTCACAAGGGGAAAGCAGTAAATAGTGCTGAGTTCCGAGTGCTGAGTGCTGAGTTAAAAAGACCACCCACGAGGGGTATCAACCAATACAGTTCAGTTAAGCTTTTTTTTCTCCCCCTGCTCCCGAAGCCTCCCCTGCTCCCCCTGCCTGCCTTAACAGATAAATTTGCTTAACTGAACTGTATTGGCCCACAAAGGGCGAGGCATTTACCAAGTGCAAAAGTACTGAGTACTTCTTAATTTACTCAGCACTCAGGACTCAGGACTCAGCACTCAGTACTGAATCGGTAAATAACTTACAGCAATTTTCAGGTAATTGAACCACAGACTCCAGATAGACTGAAAGGATAGCGTTGTTTAAATAGATGCCAGTATCTTACTCAAAGGATTTGCGTGAGCGTGTGATTATGGCGTATCTTGCAGAAGAAGGGTCTCAACGCCAGTTAGAGCAAAGATTTAAGGTCAGCTTATCATTTGTGCGAAACCTACTGCGTCAGTATCGGACAAATGGGCAAATCGAGGCGAAACGACGTGGAGGGTACCAAAAGCCGA
>NZ_JAVRBY020000102.1:0-17264 GCF_034531035.1 Nostoc sp. DedQUE02
TGTCTATAAATATATGCAATTAACTCTAACTTGTCGTCCCCTAAAAGTTGAAACTTTTACTCAATAGAGTGATTGATAAATCAGTCCATATATAAATGGAATCTTGGCTCCAACTAAAGTTGGAATCTAAATTTGAACTTTAGTACAACTTCCTTACAAATTGACAATCCCTCGTTTAACAGCAATAATCACGGCTTATGTGCGATCGCTCACTCCCAACTTACTTAAAATTCGATTAACGTGAGATTTGACGGTGCTTTCACCGATACTCAAAGTAATGCTAATTTCTAAATTACTCATTCCTTACTAATGATTGTCAGAGGTTCTCGATCACAAAATTGTAAACCAATGGTTTACAGCCTCTAATCAAGAGAAATCCTAAATTCTTTGAATAGACATCTCCGAAAACACTCAAAGCCTTTGTATGGCTAGGCTATAGTCTGTAAATTCAATCATCCTAAAATAGCTAATATCAAGTTCGGATGAACACTTATAATTAAGCTGTCCTTGTTTTTGACCACCAGTGGTAGCAAGTTAGACCAGAGATGAAATCATGTTGTTTCATCAATTCTTGACAACGAAGTACTAACAAAGCTTCCTAACTTAAACGCTTATGTATGGATCATTTTGATGTTTTTTTCCAAATTTTTGTAGGTTCTTATTTTGGCAAAGCTATTGTTGAGGATACTGTATTTTCAACCATAGCCGCACCCAATTAATTTTAATTATGCAAAAAATTATAGGCTTCATTGAGTTTGTTGGCTGATTCTTCTAATAAGCGTTGTTCATGGGCATTTCTTGATAACAGCAGTTGGCGCTCAATACCTGTTGTGCCAATGATACATGGAAGTCCAAGAACAATTTCACTGCCAATTCCATAGTTAGAATCTGCTCTGGCTGACACTGGAAATATCTGTTTTTCATCCCGCAGGATGGTATCAACTAACTGACAAACTACTGTTGATATACCATAGCTTGTATTTCCTTTGCGTTCAAAAATGTTATAGCCTCGTTTACGAGTTAACTGTGCGTACTCTTGCTGAATTTGTTCTAGCGTTGCTCCTTGTGGTATCGGAAATTCAGTTAACAGAATTCCCCCAATAAATGCACTAGACCAAACGACAAATTCACTGTCTCCATGCTCTCCAATCACATAAGCATGAACGTCTTGTTTTGCAACATTCAGTCGCTTTCCAAGTTGATATCTTAGTCTAGCAGTATCAAGAACGGTTCCCGAACCGAAAATTAGGTTTTCTGCTCTGGTAGAAGTAGCGATCGCAATCCGCGTGAGTACATCCACTGGATTACTAATGATAAGTACGATTGAATTCGGTGCAACTCGATCCAATTCTTTGATTGTCGAACGTATAATCTCTGCATTGTCGCTCAATGTGTCTAATCGGGTCTGTCCTTGTTTTGGCTGCACCCCAGCAGTCACAACAATGATATCTGAATCAGCTAAGTCTTCATACTGATTGGATGGTATAATCTCCATCTCTTTAAGTAGGGGAATGCTGTCTTCAATGTCCCATACTTGTCCTTCAGCTTTTGATAAGGTTCGGTCAAAAAGGACAACCCTTACACATCTACCGAGTAAAACTAAAGCATTTGCAACGTTTGCACCTACATTACCTGCACCAATAATACCGACTTTAGATGTTTTACTCATCATGCTATATCTACTTTTTTCAAGAGTGAAATGTCGTTTGTCTGGTAAATCCTTGGGTCTACAATTGCTCTCCTTACAACTTGGAAAACAATATATTTAACCCTTCGGTCATTGTGGGATGAGTCAAAATACCATCGCGCAGAACAGTGTAGGGCATCTGAGCTTGCATCACCATCTGCACTGTTGAAATCACTTCACCTGCTTCATGACACAACAGGGAACACCCTAGAATCCGACCTGTATCTGCATTAACGATCGCCTTCAAAAGTCCATCGGTTTGACCGAGTGTTCTCGCTCTGGGAACGGCTAATGCATCCACCTTCGCCACACGGATCGCATATCCTTGTTGCTGTGCTTGGGTTTGAGTCAAACCCACATGAGCCAGTTCTGGATCGATGAATAGACACGATGGAACCAATCGATCGCCTGTACTGCGGTTGCCCCCATCAATTAAATTAGCTTTGATAATGCGATAATCATCGAGCGATATATGAGTGTATTGCGGGCCGCCGTTGATGTCGCCTAACGCCCAAATCCCTGGAATATTCGTCTCTAAGCGATCGTTAACTTGAATAAAACCGCGTGTATCGGTTGCCACACCAGCAGCAGCTAAATTTAAGCTCTCGGTATTGGGCGCACGACCAACGGCGACGAGCAAATGCGACCCTTTGAGGGTGATTTCACGATCGCCAACTTGGATTTGCAGGATGGTTTCATTATCAGTGCGATCAACTCTCAACACCTTCGCCTTCAGCAAGAATTCAATGCCATCTCGTTCCAGCAACCTTTGAACTGCGATCGCTATATCTGGATCATGCTGTGACAAGATTTGCTCACTTTGCCCAATAACAGTAACGCCAGAGCCAAAGCGTCGAAACATCTGGGCAAACTCTAAACCAATATAGCCACTACCGAGAACGATCAGGTGTTCGGGTAGGTGTTCTAGCTCCATAATCGACTCACTGGTTAAAAACTCAACTTCAGTCAGTCCGGGAATGGATGGAATTAACGGTCGTGTGCCTGTATTAATAAATAAGCGTTCGGCGGTAAGTAAGCGATTGTTTCCCTCAGTCGTCGTTACTGCGATCGTTTTGGGAGCAACAAACCTTGCTTCGCCAATGATCAAGTTGCTATCGAGAGCCGTTTCTAAATTGTGCAAGTTCATTTCACGCGCAGATTGCACAACTGATCGTTTTCGTTGGATCACCTCTGCTAAATTAACGGTGGGTGTGTTGCTTTGAACCCCATAAACGCTACTATTTCGCACTGTGTTTGCCACATTGGCACTCGCCACCATAGTTTTAGTAGGAATGCAGGCAATATTAATGCACCCGCCACCAATCATATTTAAACTGCGTTCAACCAGAGCAGTTTTACGTCCGTCAACAACCAGCGCTGGTGCAAGTGTTTTACCCGCTTTGCCGCCGCCGATAATAATATCGTCATAGTGTTGAATGTCCACTTCCATATCTTTTGAGTTTGTGAATACGATGTTTATCAGGTGTTATTAACTTCAAAAAAGATTAGCTTTCTGAGAAAGTTTTAACGATGATATATTTGGCGAGCGTAACTCAAGATGCTTGCTCTAACTGGGTTTAAAAAAAGTGCATAACACCTGCTAGAAGAACAGCGTTGCTGAATGCAAGACAGCATCTATTTCATATCCTGACGACGACTTTGCTCCTGGAAGTAGTCGCGCCAGCTTTCGGGTAAGGCTTCAAGTTGAGCAGCTTGGTGAAGTAACTCTGGATTGTTCTGCTCACGAGTATAAAGCTGAGTGATATTAGCAACAGTAATATTGTTGTCATCCCGACTCACTAACTCTAAAGTGTCTCCGGCTCCGACTTCCCCCTCTTGCAAAACACGAAAGTAAAATCCGGTTCGACGACTTATAAGAAATCGTTTCACCATATCCGCTCGTCCAAAGCGAATCCCAAGTTTGTAACAGGGTAGGCGAGGTTGTGTAACCATCAATTTTACAGTGCCGATATGAAAACAATCCCCAATGTTCAGTTCTTCTTCTCTGAGGCCAGTAGTCGTAAAATTTTCACCAAAGATGCCTAGCGGTAGCTCTGTGTCAGGCAATTCACCTCGCCAGTAATCGTAATGCTCGAACGGATAGACATAGACTGCTTTGTCTGCTCCGCCATGAACGGTGAGATCGGCTTGCCCATCACCGTCTAAATTGAGTACGCGCACCATAACGCGATCGCTAACTGGTTCTTTAAAAATTCCAGTGCTAACTATTTTCCCTTTCCAGGTTACTTCACGCGGCAGTCCGATGTTTACAGAGATGAGTTTCATAAGAATTTTGAATTGGGTCAGTTTGTATTATGATCCATTTAAAGGTGAAACAGCGCAGAGTCCTCGCTCCAAAGAAGCCATTAACGTTTCTTTGATGCAAGTTCCCAGACCGCAGTTGCGAATGCTTTAGGATCTTCCTGGGGCAAGTTATGACCGACGTTTGGAATGACCCGATGCTGACGTTCGCCACTAAACTTCGCTGCCGTCGATTTCCCATCGGTTGATGGCACGACACCATCTGCGTCCCCGTCCAGTGTGATCGTCGGCACCGTAATGATCGGTTGAGCGGCGAGTCGCTGCTCAAGTTCCTCATACATGGGATAGCCGCCAGCAAGTCCAAGGCGATGGCGGTAGGAATGAATGACGACCTCCACATAATCGGGGTTGTCGAAGGCGCTGGCGTGTTGATCGAGCATTGCCTCGTCAAAGTGCCAGTTCGGCGAATTGCGAGTCCAGAGAATCCTCGCAATCTCACGTCTGTTAGCCGTCAGTCCGGCGCGCCCGCGTTCGGTCTGGAAATAGTATTGATACCAGATCCCGGATTCGATCGCGGGTGAAAGTGGCAGCCCTGCTTTGGCAATATCCTGGATCAGGTAGCTATTGACGGACACCAGACCTGTGCATCGTTCAGGCCAGAGAGCCGCAACAACACAAGCAGCTCGTCCACCCCAGTCATAGCCAGCAAGCACAGCACGTTTCAGATGCAATGCATCCATCAAGGCGATCGCATCAACACCAATTGCGGCTTGCTGCCCGGAGCGTGGTGTGGCGCTGTCGAGAAAACGGGTTGAAGCATGTCCCCGCAGGTAGGGAACAATCACCCGACATCCGCGTGCAGCAAGCATTGGTGCAACGTCAATGTAGCTATCGATGGAATACGGGAATCCATGCAGCAGCAACACCGGAGATCCATCGCTCGGTCCTGTTTCGTAGTAACCGATGTCGAGGACACCCGCTTTGATCTGCTTGATCGGAGTAAACTTAAATTCAGATCGTTTGGACTTGTCGAAGCTTGCGTCTGCGGTACCTATGAGTGCCATTTCTGTGAAAATGCTTGCTGCCGCCGTTCCCAGAAAGCGGCGGCGGTTGTGTTTAATTGCTTTGAGCATGGGATTTGTTCATTGAATTGGTGGATGAGGCGATCGGGCGGAACGCAATGCCCAAAAGCGACGGCGATGATAGTTGATTCTTTCAGACATTTGTTAATTTCTTTAGTTTGATAGTTGACTTCTTCGGACATTCATGTTTCCAAAGTCGTTGGACTACCGCACATTCGTGCGTAGCAGGACTGGTAGGAGGTTAGCTTCAGATGTGCTGCCTGACATCTCGGTGTCACAAAACTTGCTGAAACTCACGATGTTGGGTAACGCACCTTCGGCATTCAAGGCGCGTAATGCGTAAAGGCAAAGTCGCGAGCTTTGACACTCACATGGCAGGAAAAGCAGCTGTGTACCGCTACGTCGGCGGGTTTGCCGTCGTTAAATCGCAGAGACTCTTAATCAATTTTTTAGCTCTTTGCGTCATCGTGTCTTCCCCTCTTTGCGTATCCCTCTCTGCATCGAATGGCACTAAGAAAAGGGAAAATCGTTGAGGCAGCAGGGGTGCAGTGTTTCGACTACGCTCAACAACCGGAGCAAAGCAGCAGGGGAGAAACAAGAAGTTTTAGGTATTGCGTTCGGATATTTAGAAATTCTCCTCTGCACCCCTGCCCCTGGAGCATCCTTACGCTGCCTACCATTCAGCTTAACAAGCGTGCCATTCCTCTCTGCATCCTATTGCAGATATTTCTTCAATTGGGCAGCAGCTTGAACAAACAGAGAACGGGTTTCTGGCAACTCAGCTAAACCATTCAGTAGTCCGAAGTCATGAATCATGCCGTTGTACTGCACTGTTGTCACCTCCACCCCAGCTTCATCGAGCTTGCGTCCATAGGCTGTACCTTCGTCATGCAAGATATCGCTCTCTGCAACCACAATTAACGCCGGAGGCAAGTCTTTGAGTTGCTCAACCGTCGCCTGTAGGGGAGAAGCATAAATGTCTTTGCGCTTTTCTGGGTCAGCGATGTACATATCATACATCCACTTCATCGTTGGTACAGTCAGAAAACGCTGATCGCCAAATTGGTGATAAGAATTTGTGTCAAAATCAGCATCTACAATCGGCCACATCAGGATTTGCAGCTTAATGTGTGGCCCTCCTTTTTCTTTCGCCTTCAAAGCAGTGACAGTTGTCATGTTGCCGCCAACACTGTTGCCAACAACTGCCAAATTCTTGCCATCCACCCCAATCTCCTCACCATGCTCGGCAACCCATTTGGTCGCAGCATAAATCTCATTGATTGCCTGTGGGTACTGAGCATCTGGTGTGCGAGTATAGTTGACAAAGACACCTGCAAACCCTGAAAGCACAACCAGATCGCGAACCATGCGCTTGTGTGTTGGGTAATCACCCAGCACCCAACCACCACCATGAATAAAGATGAAAACAGGCAATATGCCTTTGACCCCTTCAGGTCGTACAATATTGAGGGCAATTGAATAACCCTCAGCAGTAATCGTTTTTTCAGACTCTTCAATGCCTGAAAGGTCTACTGAAACCGAAACCTGTGCATCCACAAGAACTTGGCGTGCTTCGAGTGGAGTGAGTTTCTCCAGCGCCACACCCCCTGAATTTAGCAATTTCAAAAATTCCTTCGTTCCTTTGGAAAGACGTGGATCATCCGCAACTTCCAAAATTTTTGCTGCTTGCGAGTTTGCTTGAGCAACCATGATATTCTCCTTTAATAAATTGTAAACAACCTGTTGAGATGTTATGTTAATTGATTTAACACTGCTGCTTAATAACTGCCAGTTTGCTGACTTTTTTCTAACTCCTAAAAAAGTCTACTTAGGAGTAAAAAATTGATCGCCAAGTTGAGTATAAATAGTAATCGGGAATCCAAGCAAAACAAGAATATACTGCTGTAAGGGTGAAAGAGCTATTAAATGAGCATAAACTTCATTTTTTACCTCAATCAGCAGCAGTGTGATTTCTTTAAATGCTGCAAGAAGAAGTGCTTTGAAATTGCAGTAGGGGTGAAATTGCAATAGACTGCACTTGTTTGACAATACCATCTCCCTGAATAATCACCTGGGAACGTGACTTTATTAATTCTTGTATCTGCGGACAACTTAGAAATTGAGTCAGTTCTGTTAAAGAAAAAAGGAATTCTGTGTTTAATTTATCTAAAGATGGTCGCAATATTTGGTTTAAGTCTGGCACGTGAGGAAAAGATTTAATTCCTTGCTTTTGCCAGGTTTGAAAATCAACTGCTTGGATAAGTTTTCCTGCTTCTATTTGTGATTGAAAAAATGCTGCAACCATATCGGGATCTAGGCTATAAATTGTTGCTTGTTGCCTAGCCTTTAATAATAACTCTTGTTCCCGCTTTCTATCCTCGATAGGACGTTTATGATTCCATTTCCACCGGGCTACATCATGTGCAATTAGCAATCGCTGCTGGATCAATTTTAGTAATTTATCTACACGTAATTGTTGCTCTGCACTTGTGATACCTTGAGGATTTACTGATTGTAACAACCCAAAATTATTGGCAGTAAAATCTGATTTGAAGCTAGCAGCGACCACTCTACTACTGGAAAAAAGCCCAAACAAAATTATCATGATAATTGATTGGACTGCACAAACTGTGCGAGAAGTGTTGCATAGATGGGAAAAGCTAGGGTTGGAGGGACTGTGGTCTAAACCAAGGCGGGGAGGAAAATTAAGGTGGTTGGAAGCTGACATAGTGTTCTTAGAAGAATGTTTAGAGAAAAAACCACGTAGATACAACAGCGTTCAATTAGCCCAAAAATTAGAACAAGAACGCTCGGTCAAATTAAGTTCTGACTGGTTACTCCCGGTTCGCGCGTTTTTTCGGAGTTAGAAGAAAGGCTACTCAGGGGTAAAAGATTGACCACCAAGTTGGGTGTAAATAGTAGTCGGAAACCTAAGCAAAACAAGAATACGCTGTTGTAACGGAGAAAGAGTAGTCAAATGGGCGTAAATTTCATTTTTAATCTCAATCAATAGTATTTGTAGAATGACAATCACTTTTTAGCGACATCGTTTAAGAGCCAAAACTATTTGTTACTAGTACTCTGCCAACCCAAAAATGCGCTTGTGAGGGCTGGGTAAAGGGGAAAGGGACTCATGGTAAGGGATTTAAAACCTTTCCCCCTTACCCCTTAACCTTTTCCCCGCTAAATTCCCTTGGCGAACTACTAGGGGTTAGCTTGGTGTTCTCTACAACGTGAGTGGTCAGAAAGCGACGAATATGGTCTGCGATCGCTTCCCCATCTTCTTCCAGAGCAAAGTGTCCCGTATCAAACAAATGAAACTCCAGGTTTTTTAAATCGCGTTTGTAGGCATAAGTTCCCTCGACTAAAAAGCCCTGGTCATTTTTGCCCCATACAATTAGCGTGGGTGGTTGATATTGGCGCAAATAAGCTTGCCATTGTGGATATAACTGTACATTGGACTGGTAGTCGTATTTTAATGCCAATTGAATATCTATATTGCCAGGGCGATCAAGGAGTGCCCGATCCAGAGTCCAGGTATCAGGACTGAGGTTTTCTAAATTCCTGGCTCCAGTAATGTAATACCATTTTGTGCCTTTGCTTGCCAGAGCTTGTCGCACGCGATCGCTATTTTCGGGTGTCTTATTCTGCCAAAAAGCGCGCATTGGCTTCCAGAAATCACCAAGTCCCTCCTCGTAGGCATTGCCATTTTGCACAATCAGTGTTTCAATCCGCTCTGGATACTGCGTTGCCAATCGATAGCCAATGGGAGCACCATAATCCATTAAATAAAGACTATAGTGTTTCAGTCCGATCGCATCGACAAAGCCTGCCATCACGTCGGCAAGGCGATCAAAGGTGTAATCAAACTCATCCACCGTTGGCATGGAACTATAGCCAAAGCCAGGATAATCAGGTGCAATCAGATGGAATTGATCCGCCAACGCCGGGATTAGATTGCGGAACATGTGAGACGAGGTTGGAAAGCCGTGCAATAGCAGAATCGTCGGGCGATCGCGAGAACCGGCTTCACGATAAAAGATATCCAAACCATCGATCGATACTGTGCGATAAGTGGTCATGCGTTTACTCTTTTGAATTTAAACCGTTCAACAGAATCAGAAATAGTTAATCTTGTTTCTAAAAGTTTTTTTTTCACTCTTTAGGAAGAGACCAGATTTTGATGGTTTTGTCGGCACTGCTGCTAGCTATCATGTTTCCATGCGGACTGAAAACTACTGACCGCACACCTCCCTTGTGCCCGATCAAATTCTCCAAGAGTTTGCCTTCAGGCAACCCCCATAACTTGATAGTGCTATCATTGCTACCACTAGCTAATCTCTTGCCATCAGGACTGAAAGCCACTGACCACACAACCCCATCATGTCCAATTAGGGAGTGCAACAATTTACCAGTAGGCATTTGCCAGAGTTTAACTGTTCCATCAACACTGCCACTGACTAAAATCCGTCCATCAGGGCTAAAAGTCACCGATCGCACGGCTTGTGAATGAGCATTCAGGGTTTTTAAAACAGCATCATCCATGAGCCGCCAAATTTTGAGTGTACCATCCTCATTGCCACTAGCTAAAGTCTGCCCATCAGGACTAAAAGCAACAGTTCTTACCCACTTCCCGTCCGATAACTGATGAACTTGTACGCCAGTCTGCACGTTCCAGATGCGGATGGTTGCGTCAGCACTACCACTGGCTAACCACTTTCCGTTGGGGCTGATGGCAACGGCTTCGACATCATCTGTATGGCCATCTAGGGTACGAAGCAGTTGTCCCGTCTCTAAATTCCAGAGTTTAATTCGGTTATCCCAACTGCCACTAGCGAGCAGCTTGCTATCTGGACTGATGGCAAGGCTTACCACTGCATCGCCGTGTCCTTCTAAAGTATAGAGTAAGGTGTTACTAGGCAGATCCCAAATTTTAATTTTTTTATCGTAACTGCCACTGGCGAGGAAGCGTCCATCAGGGCTGATTGCAAGAGCGTAAACCCAAGTCGAATTTCCTTGGACAGAGCGTAAGGGTTGAGTGGTTGCAACAGAGGTAGTAGCAACACTAGTAGTCTGGCAAGCCAACTTTGATTGGTGAGGACTGGGGAAAGGGTAAGGGGTAAAGGGGAAGGGATTTAAAACCTTTCCCCATTCCCCCTTCCCCTTTACCCCGCCAAGGGAACTTGGCGTACTACTAGTGGTCTGCCAACCCAAAAATGCTGGGTGAGGACTGGGTAAAGGGGCGGGGGTAAAGGGTAAGGGATTTAAAACCTTTCCCCTTTCCCCTTTCCCCTTTACCCCGCCAAGTTCCCTTGGCGAACTACTAGCGTTTCGGAAGTGGAAGAATAGGCTAACACAACTGCTACCACCAACCAAGATCGTTAAGGTGCTGATTGCCAATGCTGCTGAAGATTTCCAGGTAATTTGTTTCAATCTCATAACAGGACATTCCTTGTGCGAGTGGGAGAATAATCTGGCTTGCACCCACTGCGTTACGGTGTCAGAGACTAGCGGTACTATAGAGTAATTTTTTCTGGAATTTGAGATGAGAACGCTTTTCCTTTCGCTTTTTGTTGTTTATTCCGATGTTCAATCCAACGTCGCATTAGAAATAAAAGGGTTGTTGTGACAATCCCTACTAGCGCAATCGGGGTTAAATAGCTCCAATGCTCTGACATTTTGTCCCAAATGTGCCAAGTGAGCAGGAACATAGCTAAGTAAGTCAGGGTATGTAATCGCTTCCAATTTTTTTTCAGTCTTTTGACACTCCACTCATTAGAAGTAATTGCCAATAGGGTAAAAATTATGAAGGTAGATATACCTTGGATATAAATCCAATAAGTATTGGGATCTAAAAAATCAAGGTCTCTCTTTTTCACTAAGAGGAAAGCGTGAAGCAAAGCCAAGCAGAAAGCCAGAATACCGATAAGTCGTCGATATTTTAACAGCCATTTGGGAAGGTTCGTTTGTTTAGTTTGAGGAAAAATGATTCTGAGATTCGTAGGCATTAAGGTGAGAATATAAGCTCCTAAAGCTAAAAATCCCAGGCTGTTTTCTAACGGTGCTGTATCGATTGCTCCCATGACCAATCCTCCTTAATTTTTCACTAAAAGCCCTTACAAAGGTGGGTATTTTTTATTTTTTTAGAGAATTGGTTTAATCCATCATTTCCAGCGATCAGGCGAGAACGGATTGCAGCCGTGATGTGAGAAATTGATCGATATAGTTTGCGATCGCATCCCCATCCTCTTCCAGGGCAAAATGTCCGGTATCGAGTAGATGGAACTCAACGTCTTTCAAGTCACGCCGGTAGGGATAAGCACCGTCAGCAGGAAAGATGTAGTCGTTCTTGCCCCAAACAATCAGGGTAGGGGGTTGATACTGGCGAAAATACTCCTGCCATTGGGGATAGAGCGGTGGATTCGTACCATAGCTATACAGCAGTGCCAGTTGAATCTCACCGTTGCCGGGGCGATCGAGGAAATGTTGATCGATAGTCCAGGTATCGGGACTAATTGCTTCTAAATTGCGAACACCATTGGTATATTGCCACTTCGTCGCTTCCAGGGTGACAAGATATTTGAGCTTTTCAGCATTCTCAGGCGATCGCTCTTGCCAGTATGCCTTAATTGGTTCCCAGAATTCGCGTAGACCTTCCTCGTAAGCATTGCCATTTTGAACAATCAAAGATTGCACGCGCTCTGGATATTTAGCTGCAATCCGATAGCCAATCGGCGCACCATAATCCATCACATAAAGGCTGTACTTTTTGAGAGCGATCGCAGCAATGAATTTTTCCACAATCTCAGCCAAGCGATCGAACGTGTAATCAAATTCATTTACAGTTGGCATCGAACTGTTGCCGTAACCCGGATAGTCAGGCGCAACAAGATGGAATTTATCAGCCAGGGCAGGGATGAGATTACGGAACATGTGAGATGACGTTGGGAAGCCGTGCAATAACAGAATCGTTGGATTATCACGGGAACCCGCTTCACGGTAGAAGATATCTAAACCATCGATGGAAACTGTGCGATATGTCGTCATGGGATTACTCCTTGTAAGGGACTTCCAAGTAAAAAAATATTCCATAGCAAAGGGACAAGGAAGAAAGAAGTTTAGTTGAGTAGACAAATTGGATAATTTATTTTTTGGAGTTCCCTAAGTGATCTCTAAGGGATATCTCCGGGCGCACCCAGAGTTTCATCGCCAATTTCGCTAGAGACGCGCATGAATAATGCCAAGTCAGTTTTCTCATTCTCGTTTAGCGTCCCTGCTGCTTCTATTAGTTGAGCAAAGGCACTAGGCGCAGCAACAACCAACCCGCGAGCTGGTTTATCGCTAAGTGCGGCGACTACATGAATGGTGTTAGGCGGGATGAAGAAGCTTTCACCAACACCTAGCACAACCTTGTTCTTACCTGCCCAGACAGTAAACTCTCCTTCCAGCACATAAAGTTGTTCGGAATAGCGTGTATGGCGATGGGGTGGAGTCTGTGTACCTGGAGTGAAATAGCCCTCAATCAGGTCGTATTTACCGTCAGTCGTGGTGTGATCGGCGAGGATAGTAAGGCGAGAACCAAGAAGCCAGAATGATTTTGTCATGGAATAGATGCTTCTAATGAATGAATTGTGTTACGAATGCTCAAGTTTGCGGTTCAGATAAGGCAGGCGTTCATGCCGTTTTTAGATAGACAAGTGTGACAAATTTTTAACATTAAGCTTGTTGGGAAGACTTTGTGAGGTAGGCTCCGCTTTAATTAAATCTGCTGCCTTCTCAGCAATCATGATAGTGGGTACGTTGGTATTTCGCGTGGCGATCGTGGGCATGATGGACGAAAGGCTGGCAGGCTTACGATCGGCAATTCGTTCATCAACAGCGTGAAGTTCACTGTTACTGCCAGGTCAAGCGAGCAGGCGCAACGATTCATTCCAGAGCCGATCGGCATTGTCTGGGTTCAGGGCGTAGGGGGCAACTCCGCTCATATAGCCGTTCCCGTTGGTGACGAGAGTGGCTTCATTGCAGTCCTCGAAATAGCGTCCGCCAACACCCTTTAGTAGCCCAGAGGTTGCCAACAGAACGGAAGTTGCCGCACCCTGCGCTATTGTCTTCTGCCGCTCAGGTGGGGTTCTAAGACTGCCCGTATGACGCTGGAGGTTGGTTGCGATCGCTCCTGGCATCAGGGCATTAGCGGTAATGCCATCCTTGAACCAGCGCGCAGTAGCACCCACAGCAAAGAGGATGCTTGCAGTCTTGGACTGTCCATACGCCAACCACGGATCGTAAGGACGGAACATGAAGTGAATATCATCGAACACAATGGGCGACATCAGGTGTCCGCTAGAACTAACCACCACGATACGGGCAGCACCCTCGGCAGCGAGAGCGTCGTGTAGTCCGAGCGCTAGGGCAAAGTGTCCGAGATAGTTAGTGGCAAATTGCATCTCCCAGCCTTCGGGTGTGCGCTGTTCGGGCAGTGCCATTACCCCTGCATTATTAACGAGGATGTGCAGAGGCTCACGCCAGGCAGCAATGAACTTAGCAATTGAGTTGCGATCGCTTAAATCAAGCAAAGCAACATGAATATTCCGGTTCCCAGTAGTAGCCATAATGTCAGCCGCGACTTGCGCTCCAGCATCGGTATTACGCACAGCTAGTGTGACGATCGCTCCAGTTTGAGCCAGTGCCCGCGCCGTTTCTAAGCCGATGCCCGATGCGGCTCCCGTAACGATCACCCGCTTGCCGGAAAGATCAATTCCTTCTACGACCTCGGCGGCGGTGGAATGTCGTCCGAATGGTGTTGTAATCAGTGCCATTGTGTATTCCTTTACAGTTTTCCGTATACCGCGAGGTCTTATGAATACGCCGGATTTTGGACGTTAGATTTGCTGAGAACCGTTCGTGCTGTGCGACCTGCTTTAATTAAATCAGCTGCTTTTTCACCAATCATGATGGTCGGTGCATTCGTATTTCCTGTGGTGATTGTTGGCATGATGGAGGCATCAACAACTCGCAATCCTTCAACCCCATGTACCCGCAACTCAGGATCGACCACTGCCATTGGATCAATGCCCATTTTGCAAGTGCCAACGGGATGCCACACTGTGTTGCAATTGTTGCGGATATAAGCAACGAGTGCTTCATCACTCTGAACCTCAGCACCCGGAGCAATTTCTGCACCACGAAACTTATCAAAGAAGTTGCTATGAAACAATTGCCGCATTAATTTAATTCCCTCAACCAGCTTCTTCACATCGGTTTCATTTTGCAGATAGTTCATCTGCAACATCGGTGTGTCTTTAGGATCAGGCGAACGCAAACCGACACTACCAATATTTTGCAGATGGGTCAAAGCGACTGCACCCGTAAATCCGAATGCTGCTGGAGCATAGCCAGGGGGTAAGAGCTGAATGGAACCGAATAGAAACTGTAAATCGGGTGCAACCGTTGAATTCCACTTGCTATGCAAAAATAATCCAGCTTCCCCGATACTACTGGTGCTGGCAAAGTGTAAATCCTGAGTTGCTTGGTATACCACAGGAGAGAAAATGTGGTCTTGCAGGTTTTGCCCAACACCTGGCAGATCGACGACAACAGGAATCCCTAATGTTTGTAAGTGTGCTGCATCCCCAATGCCGGAAAGCATTAGCAGCTTGGGCGAATCGAACGCGCCCGCACTTAAAATCACTTCCCGCTCAACCTTGACTTGGTGCAGCATTCCCTCGTGCAGATATTCCACCCCAACGGTGCGAGTTCCCTCAAACAACAATCGAGTCACCAATGCCCCAGTCGTTATGGTCAAATTACGACGCTGGGCAATGGGCACAAGGAACGCAGCAGCAGTGCTGTGCCGTTTACCCTCTTTGATAGTTTGCTGATAGAGTCCGGCTCCTTCCTGCTGCGTACCGTTGAAATCAGGATTGTAGTCAAATCCCATTGCCACAGATGCCTCTACAAATCGTTGAGAAATTGCAGTCGGCGCAATCAAATCGGTAACGCTTAACTCCCCATCAACTCCGTGGTAGGCGGAGGCACCGCGTTGCTGGTGTTCAGATTTCTTGAAATAAGGCAAGACATCCTGGTAACTCCAACCGGGATTTCCCAACTCCTGCCAGTGGTCATAATCGTGATGATTGCCTCGGACATACATCATGAAATTAATCGAACTGCTGCCTCCCAAGACTTTGCCACGGGAACAAAAGATTTTGCGATTATTCAAGAAGGGTTCTGGTTCAGAGAAATAGCTCCAGTCCACCTCTGAGCCTAGTAGATTGACGCACTGCGCTGGGATGAAAATCTCTGGTTTCGTATCTGGATTACCCGCTTCGAGTAGTAACACAGTTGTGTCATTGTCTTCGGTTAGACGATTGGCAACCACACAACCAGCCGAACCTGCACCAATTACAATGTAGTCATAATTAGTCATAAAGTTCTCTTCCTCTGTTATCTACAATGGATAAATGGAGTTAAGAATGAACTAATTTAAAGAGCGATCGCTGAGATACTTTATTTGATTTACAACACCCGATCTGCTGATTTTAACTGCGTACCAATGGTGTATCCACCAAATGTTCTGCCAGAAACCAAACTTGCGTCTCATTGGTTCGCAGGACTTGGCTCACTAACAAATCGTTAGTGCCACTATCTTGATTTGCTGCTGTTTTATCGATCGCTACTCTCAATTCGCCAATAATCAATTCGTGGGCTTCTAGTAACCGCGACAACATCACAGGTACTTCCTCAACACCGTTGGGTGGACGCTTAATCTTAGTGACTTCTGCTACATGACGCGGGTCAGCGATCGCCACACCTCCTAGTGTTTGTACCCGTTCACCCAGTGCATCAATTAACTCAATCTGTTCGCTGGCGTGTTTGTCAAGCAACAGATGCAGTTGATAAAACGTATGTCCGCGCATCAACCAGTGATGTTTCTTGTAAAGGTGATAGAGAATAATCGTATCTGCCAAAATTTGATTGACTAAAACACAGCTTTCGCTGCGGGCACTGGGGTTGAGAACAATTGGCAAATCACGAAGAGTACCATACTGCTGAATTTCATATCCATGTTGATGCAGTAAGGGTTGACTGCGATCGACTTCAGTGATTCCTGTATTTTGAGTCGGCACGATCGGATCTCCTAGAGTCAATAATTAGGTCTGTTCTATTTGTATGTACCGAGAAAATGCTTCTCTTAAAATTGGGATTACTTCACAGCATTACTTGCTGCTTCAATCACTTTGGCAACCTCTTTTGGATGAGAGATAAAAGGCAATACAGTTCAGTTAAGCAAATTTATCTGTTAAGGCAGTCAGGGGGAGCAGGGGAGGCTTCGGGAGCAGGGGAAGAGAAAAAAGCTTAACTGAACTGTGTTGAGATAAGCACTAAAAACCTTAATTATTTGCAGCAACAATGGCTGCCATTATCTGCTCAACAGTCCAGCAATCAAGATAGCGAATTCCATTAATAAACAGTGCTGGGGCAGCCGTTACTCCACTATATAATCCACTTTCAATATCTTCATTGATGCGATCAATGTAGACTTTTTTAGATATATCTTGCAGAAATTGGGAAATATCAAGTCCTAGATTATTGGCATACTCTACCAGATAGCCGTTTCCCAACTTTTATTGATGGCTGAACAGCATTTTATGCATTGGCCAAAATGGCTTTGAAATTTCCATTCCCTTGTAGGGAAGGGGGGTTAGGTTTTCGAGCTTCAGAAGTTCCAAAAATACTTTTCAAACATCCTCTAAGGCTTAAATACACCACAATGGTCGGCAGCCTGCTAGCAAAGTTTTTTTCTTATCTAGAGCAGCATTTCTATTTTGAGATTGAGTTTGTTTGATGTTGTAATTAATTTTCCGGGCATCGTCTCCGAATGTATTGTGCTTTTTAATCGCTGTGTTTAAGGTAGGTGCGTTGAGATTATTCTCTAGAGCTACATCCTGATTGATTTTGGCAATAGCAGAGTTTCCAGAGAAAGCTATTGCGCCAACGATTACGACTCCTAAACCTTTAGTCAAATTCCAAACATCCATAATTGTATTCCGCCTTTTTTACCAATTCTAAATATTCTTTGGCATCAATTAACTAGAGGATTTCGCCGCCAGTGAGCAACTAAACGTTTACATACTTTTGTTGAAGCTTTGGAGGCTTTGTCTATAAATATATGCAATTAACTCTAACTTGTCGTCCCCTAAAAGTTGAAACTTTTACTCAATAGAGTGATTGAT
>NZ_JAVRBY020000103.1:0-17148 GCF_034531035.1 Nostoc sp. DedQUE02
GGTTAAAGGTTTTTTCTTTCCCCTTTTCCCCCGCCCCTTATCCCCAGAGGGGGCCCCACCTTCCCCTTTTCCCCTTAACCGACAAGAATTGGGATTGCTGGGGGTGCGTAGCTTGCCGCCGTAGGCATCCATCGTTCAACACCTAAAATACTGCTATGGTCAATCAAGAAAAGTTAAATTGAATATGAATCAGACTTTAGCTACCACACTAGGGGAATTACAAGCACAAATATATTGGTTACATGATGCTGAAGAGTTTACAGAATTGGCATCAGCAGCAGCTACGATATATATGAAACTTGGTTATACTCAACAGCAGGCAGAAACTGCGGGTAAGTTAATTAGTCAGGCTTATCAATTATCTGATGATGCTGTTTTCGCCCAAAAAGCAGGTAATTTTGACAAAGAAATGCAATTTTATCATCAGGTTAAAGATAAATTAACCCAAATAGAAACTATATTAGGTTATCAAACCAGCATCGCCATACATCAAATGAAATGGTGGATGTATTTTCGTCACAGACAGAAACTACAAATTCTGGTTCATTTATTTTTACAACATTTTAAAGCAGTGGGATTGATCAACTTCCTTACTGCTATAAAACTCACATATTTTCTAATGGAAATAGGCAGGGTTCACAAATCGCGTGACATAAAAACAACTAAACATAATGCTATAAAGTACTGGACAGAATTATTGAAAATTAAACCGCCACAATACCCTTATCTTGGTTAAATTGCCTATTTCTAGGCTTGAACATGATTGGTAAACTTTGATAAGCGATCGCTCCATCACACCCCCTACAGCTGCTCCATCTTCACACCCACCACTTCCAACATCACCTTTTAGTATCAATGTACTATATTTAGATGCGTTTGCCCTGCGTCGTAGATTAGCCATCGCAGAAGCTCCTCGCCAACAAAAATGTCGCCTTCATCGTAATCCAGTTAGCACAATAGAATCTTTGGTCAATAAACATGAGCAACTTCTCACTGTGCTTGAGTTTCAAGCTCTTAAATACTGATTAGACAGTCAGGGTGTCAAATGGGTTCTATGGTTTTGCCCGGCCCTACTAAGTTTATTCAGAGCTTTATTGCAAATTACTTCATCAGATAGAAGTAAAAACATAGCAGAGCACATTTAAATTGCATTAATCTCAAATCCCAAAATAGTAAATTAATGGAAAACTTTAACTTGTTACAAAGTTTTGTATCAAGCAATTTGATTTGATTATGTATATGTCTCATAAACGAGCAAAAGCTGATATTAAAGGCCAGGAGAACCCAATAGGTAAATTTTTAACAGCGTTTCAGCGCAAAATGCTGCAAAAAAGTTTGCAAGACGATTTACCTGAGTCTTATCGCCAGCGCATTGAAATTATGTTGCTAGCAGACCAGGGTAAATCTCAAACCAAAATATGTCAAACCTTGGGGTGTTGTCCAGCAACAGCAAGGCATTGGATGCACATAGTACGTAGTGGGATGGCGCACCAATGGCAGGAGTCTGCAATTGGTCGTCCTAAAGTAGTGAATGAGGAATATTTGGAGCGTTTGAAAGAACTGGTAATCCATAGTCCCCGTGATTATGGATATCCATTTGGGCGCTGGACAGCGCAATGGTTAAGCAAGCACCTAGAGAAAGAGTTGGGGATTTCGATCGGCGATCGCAATGTTAACCTTTTACTTAAGAAGATGGGGCTTTCGACTCGAAGAAAATGCGAAACAGTAGACAAAGTAAGCGATTCGTCTCGCATCGCAATTCGCGATCTCGAATCTTCCTTTGAGCCTAATGTCCTCTGTTCGCTCAATTTGATTAACTCCAATAACAATAGCAATTTAGAAGTATAATGACACTGCTTTTAAGCTCCCAAAACGTAGGTGATTATTTATTTCAGCTGGGTCTTTGTACCCAAGAAGAACAAACCCAGCTTCAGATTGAGTTAGTCACTGCCAAGAATTTTAACTTGAGAGTGAGTTTACCAGATGGTTCTAAACTCCTTGTCAAGCAAGAGCGGCACTATCAGGATGGGAAAACATTTGGTGAGTTTTTGGGAGAATGGCGAGTTCAAGAGTTTTTAAACCAATTTCCAGAACTGGATCGCCTTCGCCCATTTCTGCCGATGGTGCTTAATTTTGACCCGGAGAATTCGATTATTGTCTTCAGGTATCTGGATGACTATCAAGATTTGACTGATTTCTACGCTCAGGAAAAGAACTTCCCAAGCCAAATCGCCTCTGCAATTGGCACCGTTTTAGCTACTATCCATCGTGCCACCCTCAATCGTCAGAACTATCAAGAATTCCTCCATCAAAATCAAAAAGACGCCCTCACAGATCAGGTGCCTAACTTGATTCGGGGGCTGGAACGGATTGGACCGGAAATTTTTGGAGGAGTGCCCATAGATGCGCTAAAATTCTTTTCGCTCTATCAGCGCTACGACAGCTTGGGGCTGGCTATAAAAGAACTGGGCAGCGCTTTCGCTCCTTGTTGCCTGACGCACCATGACCTGAAGTTGAACAATATTCTCTTGCACACCAATTGGCAACAATCCGGTGACAGCATTGTGCGCTTCATTGACTGGGAGCGTTGCAATTGGGGAGACCCAGCTTTTGATTTGGGAACACTTATCGCCAGCTATCTGCAAATTTGGTTAACTAGCTTAGTCATCAGCAATGCACTCAGTATTGAAGAATCTCTGCGCCTAGCGGCGACTCCCCTTGAGGTGCTTCAGCCTTCGATCGCTGTCCTGACCCTAGCTTATTTCGACACCTTCCCAGAAATCTTACAACAGCGCCCTGATTTCTTGCGGCGTGTGGTGCAATTTGCCGGTCTTGTATTGATTCAACAGATTTTGGCGATGATTCAGTTTCAGAAAACCTTCGGCAATATCGCAATAATCATGCTTCAGGTAGCTAAGACATTGTTATGCCGTCCAGAACAATCCATGTCAACGACTTTTGGCACTGCTGCTGAATCTGGACGTTTGAGCTGTACTGTTGCTTAAGATTTTTAGTCGCAAAACCATGACACAATTACTAGATTCTTTAATTCAACAGTCAGATGTAGCAACTAAGCGAGTGCTGGATGCTCTGCAAGAAATTGCGAGCAAGGTTCAGATCGAGTCTGACTTCAGCATTCGTCATCCAGATTACAAACCCTTTGAACTGCCAGCAGAGGCGATCGCCCGCTTTCAACAAATCCCTGTAGAGATTCAGCGCAAATATGTGAGCCTGCAACTGCGCTCTTTTCTCTACGGCATCTATTACAACGGTGGTATGCGAACTACCCACGCAAAACTAACAGATTCCAATCCTCTGCCACTGGATCTAGAGAACAATACTTTTTTGGGAGTAGACTTGGGTTTTTACAATCGCTTGCACGAAAGTAATAGCGGCACTGGCTACTTTGACTCTTGTTGGTATGTTCTCTGGGAAGAAAGTGATGGCAGCGTAGCCGTGACTAAGAATGGTCTTCGGTTGCATATTGAACGCGATCGCCATCTGCAATCAGCACAAGCTACTGTTGTGGTGGGTGAAGAGGTGGCTATCCGTATGCCGAAAAATCTGCTCCAAAGCGGTTTTTATGTGGCGGTGGGCAATGCAGGACCAATGCGTCTCGATTTAGAGGGTCATCAGCAGACTGTGCGAATCTACTTCAATTTGACTTCAGAAGGTGCAGTTGCGGTTATGAGCGCTCTCACCCAGCATCTGAACGAAATGGCTATTCCTTTTCACTTCAAGGTTTTGTATAACCCAGCTGATTACAACCGCTACGACTCAGGAGTTTTGTACTTTGACAAGAGCGACTATGAAGCGATCGCCTCTGTGATTGAGACAGTTTACCAATTGCGATCGCATTTTCGGCCAGAAGTTCCCCTATTCACCAAGCTGCTTGCACCAGGGTTGGGGTTAGCAGAAGAACCAGACCACAAGTTTACTGAACGAGAAAGCTTTGGGATGAATCGGTGTCAGATTGTCGCTAATGGATTGCTGGAAGCTTGCGACAAAGGGGATGACTCACCAGAGGGGAGGTTGACCTCTATTTTTGAGCAATTCTCCCGACTGGGAATTGACTGGCAGCGTGCTTACCTCAATGCCAACTCTGAAGACATCTATGCACCAATCAAGCTATGTGATTAGATACTTCCAAATCTCTAAAATAGGTCGTTTGTAGGGGCACGATATATCGTGCCCCTACTTTTTTAGTTCAGCGAGGATTATTAAGAGAAATAATTGCTTTAGTTATTTCTCTTACTATCAGTAGATACATTTATGATTATTTTAATTTTTTCTCTTACTTTCGGAGTAGATACTTATTAAATGCATCTAACTGGAAAAATATTTTTCACAAATAATCCTCGTTATCAGGAATATCTAACCAGGTAGCTTCTGGCTTAATCAAGCTGTTATTAACTAGAATTTCAACAATAAATATAGATATTATGTCCAAAAAGTCAGTCAAAAATGCTTGAAGTTTATCAGGAAGATTTTTAGTATGTAATTAAGCAATCAAACAGAAGCGTTTGTCCTAATACTAAAAAACATTGATTTCAAGGAGAACACAAATGGCTGATATTACTGTTAAAGATTTAAAACCCGCAGGAACTGAATTGTTTTTCAACGATCCTGAAAGTTTCATTACTGAAATCGGTTCTGAGGATATTGCTAATATCCAAGGTGGTAGCGTCGTTTGTGTAGGTGCCAGCGTAGCTTGTAGTGTGCTCGTCCTTACCAACGGTACTTGCGCCCCCAGAACCTAAACATTGTATCTAATGCTCACTTGCTTGTTAGTCGCAATCGAGCTTTTATCTAAAGTGGGAGTAAGATTTCTAATTTTTATCTTTACTCTCACTTTTCGCTTAGACTCGATCTAAAGAGTATACACTCATGAAAACCATACTAAACTATAAAAATATCTATCAGTACTTGCTTAATAGTTGTATTTGCCCAGGAGAAATAAAAACTATTTCACTAGAATATATAAAGCTAGATAATTTTTACAGGCAAAAGAAAGCTTTTCCCTCTGCTATTGCTGCCCAATTGGGGACTACTTTAGCAAGGCTGCATCGTGATAGCCTGAATCATCAGGAATTATACGAATTCATTGCTAAAACAGATCCTGGTAAATTAGGCTATCAAAATCCTAATTGTTCTGCTCAACTCCTAAACAAAATTGAGCCAGAATATTTCAGTCATTTTACTCACGAAAGCATTATTTTTTTCAAAAATTATCATCGCCATGAAAGTTTTACATCAGCAGTAGCGGAGCTTACTCTCAATCAGCACTACTGCTGCCTAACATATAATACCCTCAAGTTAAATAACATTTTAATATCCAGGGATTGGGAGAAACTAATTTCTCAAACAGAACAGTCAAATCAAGGCATTGTTAAGTTGATTAACTGGGAAAACTGGAGTTGGGGCGATCCAGCGTTTGATCTGGGAACAGTGATTTCTAACTATTTACTAATATGGCTTAACAGTTTAATTGTGCATCCGGTTATTGAACTGCAAAAATCTCTGCAAATGGCAACAATACCTTTAGAGGTACTTCACCCCTCAATTGTAGCTCTTACCCAGGCGTATCTCAGTAGTTTTCCCATTCTAGATTACTATCCTAACTTTATGGCGCGAGTTATTCAGTTTGTTGGTCTTGGCTTGCTGTATGAAATTGTAGAAATAAGTCAGTGGCAAAAAAACTTTAATAATAGGGGTCTTTGCATACTTCAAGTTGCTAAGAGCTTATTGTGTCGTCCAGAACAATCATTTAACGCTGTTTTTGGGATGGCAGAATCAGAAATAACTAATTTAACTAATTTAGAGAATGTTTGAAAAGTCCTCTTGCTGGTATCAAAAGTCTTAGATCCCTCTAAATCTCCCTTAAAAAGGGAGACTTTGATTCTGGTTCCCCCCTTAAAAAGGGGGGTTAGGGGGGATCTAAAAGTGCAAAGATACAGCGAAATACTTTTCAAACGACCTCTTAGAGCCATCCTCTATTAAATAGTTTCAAGAGTAACTTTTATGCAACTGCTACAGTCCCTTCAAGACATTGCTACTCAGGTTCAAATTAAATCTGACTTTTGTGTCAGTCATCCTAATTACAAAGTAGAGCATCCAGCCGAGGTAGTAGCCCAGTTGCAACAATTACCTCAAGAAACTCAGGCTAAGATCCTGAGTTCAATGCTGCGAGAATTTATATATGACATTTACTACAACGGTTCACTTGTAGGAGAAGCAAGTGAAGCAGTGATGGCTGATTTCTCTGTCTTAGGGGATAAAACTGTTGCAGGAATAGATTGGGAATTTTGTGAACAACTAGATAAAAGCAATAAAGGGAAAGGTTTCTTTGAGTCGGGATATCGCGTGTTAAAACAAGAACCAGATGGTAGTCTCTTAGTAGAAAAGCAAGGCATGGCTACGAGGATACATATCCAGCCAAACCGCCATCTCCAATTAGTAGATCGAGAAGCAGCTGTTGGTGACTTGGTTGTAGTCACCATGCCCCATAATTTATTTCAACTTCGATGCTATGTGGCAGTTGGAGATGTAATTGGTAATAGCAAAAAAGAATACTCTAAAGTCATAATATTCTTCAACTTCAGCCCTGAAGGTGCAGTTGCCGTCATGGAAAGTTTAACGTTGCAACTGAACAAATTTAAAGTACCCTTCGCCTTCTATGTTTTAGACAACCCTTTGCATTTTGGACGCTATGATTCAGGAATTCTCCGAGTTCCTGTAGATAACTACGAATTAGTTCGGTCAGTTTTACAGACTGTTTACGCAGAAAAAAAATCGCACTTTCAGCCGCAGGTTCCCTTGTTTACTAAGGTACTTGCACCGGGGCTGGCTTTAGCAGAAATGCCTAAATCTAAAGAAGATTTTGGTAGCATCCGTTGCCAACTTATTGCCAATGGCTTAATGGAAGCGAGGCTAAAGGGTGATGAATCAAAAGAAGCTAGGATGACACATATACTCCAACAGTTCGAGCTTCAAGGAATAGACTTAAAATATCCCTACCTCGATCCTAACTCTGAAGATATTTACACACCATTCGACTCCTTATAATATAAATTTGCTAACTATATGAATATATTGAATAAATTCCAAACAGGAATTGTTTTAAAACATAGCACATCTTTATCATTCATATCTGAGGAACAAAAAACTATACTGAGCAATGGTCTGCGGCATTTCATTCTATCGAATATCCCTGAACAGGTAGTGCAAGCTTTGAAGCAAATGGTCGCAGGGACACAACTTGACAAATTAGCCACTTTACTGCCGGGGGATAGGCTGGAGAAACTTATTTCACTTTTGGATTCAAAGGGTGTAGTACGACCTTTGTATGAAAATGACTTTAAGGAGACGCGGTTTGAAAAGCAGGTAGAATTTTTCTCAGATTTCGTTGAAGACCCCAATATTGCACAAGAGAGGCTTTTAAAACAGTTAGTATGTATCATCGGTTGCGGTGGAACCGGAAATATCGCAGTTCAACATTTAGTAGCTGCTGGCGTTAAAAACTTTATATTGATTGATGACGATCTTGTAAACATAACAAACTTTAATCGTCAGTTTTGTTTTAGCCAAGCTGACCTCAATACACCGAAGGTTGAAGCACTGCGTAACTACATTTTAGCGAGAGACCCTGAGATAAAAATTCATACTCGTAAACTAAAAATTAATTCTGTAGAAAGTTTATACCAAGCTTTAGAGGGCTTAAAAAAGCCGGATTTCATTGTGTGTTGTGCTGATACCCCACCAATTATCATTCAATCATTGGTCGTACAGTATTGCCTACAGGAAAATGTAGCGTGTACGTTCTCAGGAGTGAGAGTTTATGATGGCTTAGTAGGCCCACTCTTGACTGAGAAAAACCACATGGAAAAATTTATTCAGCATAATCAACAGATAGAAAAGCAGCGATATGAAAATTCTCCAACAGTCATATCGTCGTCGATTTCATACCTCAATACAATGATCGCAACCTTAATGATAGCGGATGCGATCGATCTGCTTGCTGGTATTAAAAAGCCGCTCTCTCTGAACACGACCTTACAATACAATGCTGACCAGGGGAAGATGGTCACGATTTCTGAGTGGTAGGAGTTGATTTACCAGGTCTGTGACAAAAACAATTCGGACTACTACTACATGGTTACTTAATTTATGAGCGAAAAACTTAGTCTTGGCGTTCTCGATTTTTGCGATTCAATCACTACGACAATTAGACTTGCTCCCCGGATTGAAGCTTTTGGATATTCCCGCTATTGGCTAGCAGAGCATCATGGTGATGGTCTTGCTAGTCCGGAACTGTTAATTCCGATTCTTGCGGGACTAACTAAGAGGATTCGCGTGGGAATGGCTGGAGTTCTTCTTTCCTTCTATAGTCCCTTAAAGGTAGCCGATAATTTTAAGTTGCTCGAATTATTATTTCCCCAGCGTATTGACTTAGGAATTGGTCGTGGTGGCGCAGATTCATTGACAACTCAAGCTCTTCTTGACGGCAGAACTAGGGAACTGGATCTCGACCTTTACAAAGAGAAAATAGAGTACCTGATAGACTACTTGCAGGGAAATTCACAGGTGCGGACAACACCTGCTATCTCGACCTACCCGGAGGTTTGGGTTCTCGGTACCGGGTTCAATAGTATGCACGTCGCTGCACATAAAGGTCTTGCCTACAGCCATTCGCTCTTTCATCGAGGATGTCTTGATGACCCCAGTATCCTCAAACAATACCGAGAAACTTTCCAGCCCCACGGTGAAAAAGCCCTAACCCCCCGATGTAACATAGCCGTGGCAGGCATTTGCGCGGACACTGAAGCTCGGGCATACGAATTACAACAACAGCACGCCAACAATTTTGTTATGCTCAACATAGTAGGTACTGCCAATCAGTGTAAAGAGAAGTTGCTGGCGTTGCAAGAGCGTTATGAGGTTAACGAAATCATCTTTTTTGATGTCTGCCGGGAATTTAATGACCGCTTACGTTCTTACGAATTGCTTGCTGGTGAGCTTAAATTAACAAATGTGTCTGCCCAAACCAAAGAGTTGGCAGTACACGGTTCTAACAACTCCTATGGAAGTGCCACTTGAGTACGATCGCAATTAAGCTGCGTCACGATTTCTAATTCCGCAATTTGTTGCTTTAACCAAACTGTAAACAAATCTGCCAAAATCTGAACACGCAGCTGCTCGTTTAATTTGGCTTCAATAATTTCCTCAACCAAAATTATATGCACTCCTTTTGGCGTAATTATCGGCTTGAGGATCTGTGGTGGAGTGGCGGCAAACACTGCTGCTGCAATCTCCGGACGGAAATCTTGGCGGCGTTGTATTCCGCGATATCCCCCGGCGCGGCGGATTTCTGGTTCTTCAATGTATTGGCGGGCGATTTCTTGGAAACTAATTTCGTCTTCTTTTAAGGCACAAAACAGTTCCAGAGCCAAGTCTTCATCATCCAAAATTACTTCATAAGTGACCGCTCCGGCATAATCGAGTTGGTGTTCATAAAAGAACGGTTCAACTTGCTCTGCAAATAGATGTGTCGCTAATTTGTTAGAGAGCTGGTTGGTGTATGCCAATGCTTCAAACTCATCTAGGGAAAGATGATGTTTTTCCAGCCATGCCCAGGTATCTTCAGCTTTGAGGAGTTTATTGGTTAACCGCAAGTTATCTGCTGCCTGCTGAAGTTCTTCTAGTTCGAGTTTAATGCCTAGTTTCTCGGCAGTATCGGTAATAATTTTGCGACAGGCGATCGCTTCTACTAAACCAGGAAATTGAGCGGAAATTTTGATTTGATAAAGGATGTCTTCGTTGGATACATCGATCGATTTTGACATATTGTAATTCCTCCGATAATCAATAGATTTTGTTATTTGTTCAGTGCCCTTTATTTTGTAATTAACTAAGGACTAATCTACAGACGTTGCATACAACATCTCTACTAAAGCTCTAAACCGCCTTTTTGCAACTTCTTAAACGGATCTAAGATTAAGTCACTCACACGACGCTGCCGAATAATCACCTCAGCAGTCGCTGTCTGACCTGGGGTTATTAGGATACGTTTGTTGCCATTTTGGATATACGGCTGCTGTAGGGCAATATCCAAGTCAAAAGTTTCTATCTTGCCAGAGTTAGTTTCTTTAACTTTCGAGTCTGGTGAAATATGACTGACGCGCCCAAGCATTACTCCATAATCTTGGAAGGGATAGGCATCAAACTTGATTTTGACCCTCGCTCCCACCTTCAAGAAGCCACTCTGTTGGCTAGGCATCTCAGCTTTTAGTACAAAAGGAGATTCCTTGGGGGAAATTTGAGCAATCATCTGACCGGGTTGTACTACAGACCCTGGCTTGTCGATGGGCAATGCAAAAATTGTGCCATCAATAGGCGATCGCACTACTCGTTGCTCTAACTGAAAATTTAAGGATGCGATCTGGCTTTTGATTTGAGCAATCTCTGATTGCAGCGCTGCGATTTGTGATTGCAGGTCTTTTAGCTGTTCGACCGTTTTCAGCACAGCCAGTTCGCCTGTATGAATCAGGCTATCTTGGTTGCGTTGCTGCTCTTGCAAGCGGAGTTGCGCTTGCTGAATATCTGCCTCTGCTTGATTAATAGCCCTCTGATAACTGTTTTGTTGCTCTTGCAAGCCCGACTGAGCCTGAGCTATCTCCGACTTTGCTTGTACTAGGTTTTGGTAGTTTTCTTTGACCGACTGTTCCACTTCTAAAAATCGATCTTGTGCAATTGCACCTTCTTGATAAACTTTTTTATATCGTGGTATTTTTTCCTTGGCACCCTGGAAACGAACTTGTGCTAACTCGTGGGCTGCCTTGCTTGAATCAACCGCTTGCCGTGCCTGATTGACTTTAGCGAGTTTTTCTTCTTTTTGTAAGTTGTAGGCACTTTTGAGAGTATCAAGGTTTTGTTGCGCCTGCTGCACTTGCGCCAGTTTTTCTGATTGTTGCGCTTGGTTTTGTTGCTGCTGGGTATGGATAGTGAGCTGCAATTGATTTTTGAGGAGTTCGAGTTGCCTCTGCTGATTTAATTGCCCAGAAAGCTTTGCCTGCGCTTGCTGCAAATCGGTTCGGAGTAAATTAGATTCCAGTTCGAGCAGAGTTTGCCCTGCTTTAACAGTTTCACCTTCTTTTACTCTCACACTGATCACGTTTCCTGGCGCTGGAGAGTCTATTCTTTGCGTTGCGCCTAATGGTTCAATACGTCCTCTGGCGCTGCCTGTTTCATCCACCTGAGAGAGCATCGCCCAAGGTAAGGCGATACCTGTAAAGCCTACGATCAAATACAGCATTGAACGCGTCCAAAGCCGAGGTAAGGCATCCAGTAGTTCCTCGGTGCCGTAAAACCAATCGCTGCTTTGAGTTTGTGCTGGCGATCGCTCTTTAACCTCACTAGAATCTTCAGCTGACTTAGGTGCATTGACTAGGGATGATGAATTACGAGATGGGTTTGGCATAGTTTTTTAGGAGTGAGGAGTTGTAGAGACGCGATTAATCGCGTCTGTTAGGAATTAGAAGTAAGAAGTTGAAAAACTGAGAGTTCATAACTCATACCTCATAACTTTTACTAAGTTTGAGCCAACTGTTGCTGGTTGAGGTAGTAGTAATGACCTTTTTTGGCGATTAATTGCTTGTGAGTACCGCTTTCGACCAATACGCCGCCGCGATCTAAAACCAGGATCAAGTCTGCATTACGCACGGTGGAAAGGCGATGGGCGATTATTAGGGTTGTCCGCCCTTTGAGAATGGTGTTGAGGTTGTTTTGAATGATCCGTTCGGATTCAGCGTCGAGGTGACTGGTTGCTTCATCAAAAATTAATAAGCGGGGATTCCCAAGCAAAGCACGGGCGATCGCTAACCTCTGGCGTTGTCCCCCAGATAACATCCCGCCACCTTCACCAATTTGGGTTTCATAACCCATTGGCAATTGCTTAATAAATTCGTCTGCTCCAGCCAGACGCGCTGCCTCAATAATCTCCTCAAGAGTGGCTTGTGAATGAGCGATGCTTAAGTTTTCCCGAATCGTACCGCCAAACAAAAAGGTATCTTGATCGACAACACCAATTTGAGAACGGAGCGAAGCCAGGGAAATGCTTGTCACATCTTGACCGTCAATCAACACATTGCCATCTGTCGGCGGATATAAACCCAAAATCAACTTGGAAAGGGTAGTTTTACCAGAACCGCTACGTCCCACCACCGCCACAGTTTGCTCTGGCAGTACCTCAAAACTGAGATTTTCCAGCACGTTAATATCGCTTTCTGGGTGATAGCGGAAAGTGACATTATCAAAGCGAATTCTCCCTTGAAGTCTGGGTAAGTACTGGCGGGATTGATGTTGTAAGTCTTCTTCTGGCTCTGCCTCTAGGACATCATTAATCCGCTCACTAGAAACAATCACTTCCTGCACTTGATTCCACAGCACTGCCAGCCGCTGGAAAGGATGAATGATGTTGCCCAACAACATATTGAAAGCAACTAATTGTCCAATGGTGAGTTGGTTTTGAATCACCAGCCATGCCCCAAACCACAGCAATGCTGTAGTGGCAACCGATTCGATAGAGGAACTGAAAATTTGCAGGCGGTTAGCAATCACCTGCCCACCAAAGCTTTTTTTAATCAAACGATGGAGCTTTTCCTCCCAATGCCAGCGCACTGTTTGCTCAACTGCCATTGAGCGGACAGAGCGAATCCCTGTGAGGGCTTCAATCAGATAACTGTTCTCGTTGGCTGCGGCACTAAAAATCTCTCTGGCGATGCGACGCAAGAAAGGCGTTGTCATCAGCGCCAGTAGAAAAAATAGCGGTACAATCACCAGCACCAGCAATGCCATTTGCCAGCTGTACCACAACATCAATCCCACATAGATAAACACTGTCAGCAAATCGAGAATGATTGACAATGCTTCTCCGGTGAGGAAGCGCTGAATTTTCTGATTTTCTTGGACGCGAGAAACAATATCGCCAACGTAACGCGACTCAAAGAACGCCAGTGGCAGTCGGAAGGTATGTTTAATAAAACCTACCATCAGCGCTACTCCGATCCGATTCGCAGTGTGATCGAGCATATATTGCCGCAGTCCGTTCGTGGCGACGCGGAACAAACCAAAAATTAGCAACCCTAACCCGACGGCGTTTAAAGAGAGAGTACTACCTTGGACAATCACTCGATCCAACAGCAGTTGGGTGAATAGTGGCGTTACCAGTCCAAACACCTGAATAAACACAGAGGCGATGAACACTTCTAGCAGCACTACCCAGTGGGGTTTGATCAACTCAAAAAACTGCCAGAATGGTTGAGTTGCTTCCTGGCTTTCTTTGAGTAGGGCTGTGGGTTGCAATAACAATGCATACCCAGTCCAACCTGCATTGAATTCTCTGTTTGTGAGGGTGAGTTGACCAAGCGCCGGATCGCCTACAATGACCTGCTTTTTGGTAATTTCATAGACGACAATGTAATGTCTGCCTTCCCAGTGAGCGATCGCAGGCAGTGGTTGTTGTGCCAATTTGTCTAGGCTGGCTTTTACTGGACGAGTAGAAAAACCGATGGTTTCTGCCGCAGCAGCTAGACCTTTTAGTGATGCCCCGCCCCGACTCGTGTTAGTTAAATCCCGCAGGCGATTTACCGACAAGTGCTTGCCCCAATAGCGACTTATCATCACAAGAGTTGCTGCACCACAGTCAGAGGAGCTTTGTTGTGCAAAGAACGGATAGCGCTTGGCGATCCTTCCCCACCAATGCCCCACCGTCACCTTGGGACTGGGAAAGTAGGCTGCTCGTTTCTTTTGCTTTTGTTTTGGCTCTGAAACTGGCTGCGGAAATGGAATAACATTACTCTCATTCTTCAATCCTTCTGGGAAAGATGTGCTATGAGGCATCTGTTGGTCATCCGAGGCGGTAATTGAGTCAGAGTCAACCAATGCCAACTCAGGCCAGTGCTGGAGTGCTGTTTGCCAATCAGCATTGCTGAGACTGTACAGAATTGTTGGTTGCACTGCCTGCCAAATACCTTTTCCAACAGCGCAGATATTCGCAGGTGTCAAGGATTGACCGGATGAATGTTGCAGTTCTCCCCGGCGCAGCAGCCACAATTTGCAATCTTTGGATAATGTTGCACTCACAGTGCCAGTATCCAGATTGTGCCGCGAGAAATAAGATAAGGCTCGGAGCATTTCCTCAACAGAAGTGTTGCGAGGAAGTTGATTCTTGCGGCAACACAACAGCAGCAAATCCCAAAGTTCTGCTTTGCGGTATAGGCGATCGCGAATACTGACATATTTGCCCATCAAAGGTTGCAAAGCTTCATCCTTGAGATAGCAAAGCTTTAAGTTTGTAGAAGCTCTAGCGGTGTAAGGTTGAAAGACATCTTCTGCAAACAGAGTCATTTCGCCGAATGATGCCCCGCTTGTTAGGGTAGTGATTAAGTTATTAGAGCCATCCATTAGTCTGACTTTACCCGCAACGATGATGTAGATCCCACCCTTTGCGGTTTCTGCTTGCCAAAACTGCTTTGCTACTGGTGGCTCGACGATTTCCACCGCATTGACACAGTTTGCCAGTTCATTTGATGAAAGCGAATTACCCAAGCTAGCGGTAATTTTTTCACCAAGCTGTTCCTGGGAAGATACTGATGGCATTCCCTCACCTCCAACACACAATTATTTCTTGGTCTAAATCAAATTAAATGACTAATGGTAATTAGCCTCATTGGATTACAAGTCGCAGATCGTAATACGAGTATTCTTGGTATGGTTTGTTGCTCCTTTAGCAAAAGAGCGTTTTTGTTTTGTGGAAAGCCCCATTTGTTTCAGCAACCGATTAATGTGGCGATCGCTAATTTCAATGCCAAATTCAGTCGCTAGATGTTTGCTCAACCATTGGGCTGTCCAGCACCCAAATGCATAGCCATACTCACCAGGGCTATGGCTCACTAATTCCTTCAATCGTTCGATATATTGGTCGTTTACAGTTTTAGGTCTGCCTATCCCCCGCTCCTGCCATGTATGCGCCAGACCTGCTTGTGCTACAGCACTCCAGTAGCGTGCCATCTCCTGAGAACAACCTAACATTTGACAGATTTGGGTTTGAGTTTTGCCCTGATCTGCCAACAACATAATTTGCAGCCTCCGACGATATTCTGGTAGCAAATTCAAATGTAAATTCTTCAGCAAAACCTTCCGTTGAAAGGGTGTTAAGAACTTACTCTTACTAAAGTCGTAGCTTTCAAAAGCTTGTTTTTGACTGGAAGGATATGTCATCATTATTACCTATTGCTTTCAACTGTAAAATATGCGCGAGTTTTTTCTCCGCAATTGTTGCTGAAATCCCAAATTATAAGGGTTCATATTTATCAAGTTAATTAGCAAAAGATATGCTAATTAATTAGTCACGTCATAAGCAATTAACCCTGAGAGTTTCCTCTAGGGATTTGGCAGTATCAGGGAGTTGTTCCTCGGTATCCTAAGATTTTAATTTTCTATCGAAGCCGGGTTAATGAACATTTGTTAAATCAAAAAATTGCTGCTTATGAAATGTTGATAAAAATTGGAAAACTCATAGAAACCTTTTGACGGCTTTAGAGGTTGTTTGAAAAGTGGTTAGCTGTGATTTTAGGCATTTCTTGATCCCCCCTAGCCCTTTTAAAAAGGGAGAACTGGAATCAAAACCCCCCAATTTATCGGGTGATTTAAAACGTTTTGCTACCAACAAAAGGACTTTTCAAACATCCTCTTCAACTATGAAGTTTGGCTATGTTAAGGAAATCTGGGAAACAAGTTAATAGTTTAACCTTCATATATTTACGTAGGTTAAATTTGATTCTCGAAAAAATTTGAGCCATTTTGTATGGCTGGAAAACTAGAAATAGCTAAATTTTAGCCCCTTTCTAATCTAGATATTGCTGTAAATCAGTAGTTCTCTAAACACGATTCCAATGAGAAATCAAAATTTCCTCCATTTCCTCCATTTGTATCCTGGACTACTTTTTTTCTCTGATGATATTTTGATACATATTGTCGAAAGTTTTCTTTTTTTAATAAACTTTTAACAAAACTTTATAATAACTTTAAGTTAAGCTTAACCTATTAATAATAATAGATAATACATCCATCAAAAGAAGTAAATATTATATTAATAAATCTATATCGCTGTAGGGTTTAAGGCTCTATAAACTTGTCTAAAAATGAATTTTGGAGAAAAAACGGTTTTTTAGTGCCTAGCAGACAAAAATTTCAGCGAAAATCTAATATAAAGCTGAAGTTATCATATTAATTTAAAACTATAATAGTTGCCATACTTGACTTAGAGAGTAATGTTAACTATATAGGAATCATATTTAGTTTCTGATAAAAGTTGCGAGATAATATGGATGTTTGAGTGGCTTCTTTGATACACTACCTTTGATTTTGCTACTCTTCAAATGTACGGAGCTTTTTCAGAAATAAAATACTAGGGCGTGTTTTAAAACTCGATAAAATGGGTGAGAATACTAAAAATTAACGAAATTGCAGGGAAATGCAGGAGCCATAGCCAATATTTGACGGCGGATAATGCCATCGGGATGGGGTATAACGTCACTAAAACCTAAGTTTTGTTTGGGAACTTCAGGGGGTGGGGAAACACCACTGCTTTTGTTTTCCTCACTAACTTCGCAGATTGCAAAAAAGCGATCGCTCTTTTGCATGAATATAGATAATTTATTATACTTTTCTCCTACGTGATTCTCCCGATAGATATCTAAACCAATGACTCGCGGTTGAAACTGCTCTAATTTTTCTACAACTTGAGCTAGGGCACGGTCTGATAGTGAAGCACCACCTCTTTCTTTGGCTGGTTGCGCTCGCACATCAGCTTCAGTAACGGTAGCAAATCCCTGCTTCAAGTTACCCTTTCCTAAGTTCAACACGACTAATTTAGTCATGGCGATCAGTCATCAAGTGCTTCCAGGAGAAAATCTTCCTTTATACTGACATTACCCTGAGCAACTTGTATACTAAAACGAATTCCAGGAGAAGATTTAAATTTTTTGAGTTGAATATAATTATCGTGATTTCCGGAAGTGACTTCCTGGAGAATTGTCCCTGTTTGTGAAAGCAAAATTAGTCTGAGATTAGGTATTAAGTAAGGTTCTC
>NZ_JAVRBY020000104.1:0-16813 GCF_034531035.1 Nostoc sp. DedQUE02
ATTCAGACGATTGCTGAGTTTGTAGAAAATGACGCGATTTTAGAGCGAATTACGGCACTAGGAATTGATTACGCACAAGGATATGGCATTGGAATACCTTGCCCATTGGGGTAGAAACGTTTTCTTCTTTAGGTTGCAGGCTAGTGATAAACCGTTGCATTTGGAATGGTCCAGCAGTATACACTCTCTGGGAATGGAGTTGACGCTGTAATAATCCTCCAGCCATAAATCCTTGAAAAGAAGCCCAATCCGAGCGCATAAGTGCGATCGCTGTTTTTAAATCTGTCAAACTATTAATTTGAGCATCATCCACAGCTACAACCATTGGGCAGGTTGTATCGTACATGAAACTATACTGATAAATCAGTTCACCGTAAAAGTCTTCTAAAAGGCTGGTATGCAAAGCGCGGTAATCTTCTGGAGTAGGAACTACAAAAGCAGAGTTCAAGGGGCGACAATCGCCTCTAAACCTTGCAAGCTAAAGGTTTGGGAGGCACAGACCCCTTGAAAAATGTGAGTGCTTATTGATAATGAACTGTACAGTTATTAAGGGGCTACCTGTAGGGTACAGTTTAATGGTAAAAAAGAACGGTCTCGTAATTTGACCAAGACCGTCGTCATAATGCTGGCATCATTCTACCAAAACTTCTTAGAAAAATACCTAAACAAAGCACAGTTAATCACCCTAAAGATGTTGGTGTGGTTGCTACAAAATCAGAAACAAGTGAAGATAGAAAGATTGGCAGCAACTTTGCCTCTACCAATACAACAAAACAGTCGGAGAAGGCATTTGCAAAGGTTTTTAACACTAAATGTCTTGAGTGTAGTCTTATTGTGGTTTCCTATCATTGAAGCAATAATTAACCAACATTTTCAGGTAGAGTCACAATTAACCATTGTAATGGATAGGACGCAGTGGAAAGAAAACAATGTGTTGATGGTGAGCGTGATTTATCAAAAGAGAGCTTGGCCAATATATTGGTGTCTGTTAGAGAAAGATGGCTGCAGTAACCTAGAAGAACAGCAGAAAGTATTACGCCCAGTAATTCGCTTATTAAAAAAGTACAAACTAGTAATTATCGGGGATAGATAATTTCACAGCGTAGAACTAGCGCACTGGCTCCACAAGCAGAATAAGAGCTTTATTTTCCGTCAAAAAAAGGACACTACTTTTTGTGAAAAAGGACAAAAGTTCCAACCTTTAAGTGGTATTGAAATTTATCCTGGTATTCATCAGTTCTACACCAATGTTAAGTTTACTCAAAAAAGAGGTTTTGGTCGCTTTAACTTAGCAGTGTACTGGAAAAGAAAGTACAAGGGTAAACAAGATAAAGAAGCTTGGTATTTATTAACTAATTTACCTGATTTAAATACTGCTCTTAAAATCTATGCTCAACGTTTTGGCATTGAAGCAATGTTTAAAGATTGTAAAACTGGTGGTTATAATCTGGAAGGCTCTCAAGCTAACCCTGATAGACTTGTACGAATAATATTCTTAATTGCTTTGGCTATGACAAGTGCTTGGTTACATGGACAAAGAACTAAATTTCAAAAACAAAAATCATATATTTGTCGCCAAGAAGAAAAAAATAGAAATGACAAGCGTCACAGTAATTTCTGGATAGGTTTATATGGTTTCAATTGGATAATTGCTTGGTATGGGTGTCAAGCATGGGTCGAGGAACTTGTCAGTTTCAGTCGCAATAAGCAAGCATATTATCAGCGAGGTTTAAAAGCTATGAAGCTTATACAGCAAGCACTTTAGCGAGCTTGTCGCCCCTTGAACTTAATTTTGCTTCGCGCACATAATTAAGCTTCAAAGGTGGGCATTGCCCACCTTTTTTGTGTATATGTACAGTCAAAGTGTAGAGGCGATCGCTTCTCATTCTTAGAGGATAGAGGGCGATGCCTGGGCCGGGAAACTACGCTCTCATTAATCGCGCAGATGCAATGGGTGATGCCTACGGTTATTGCTAGCCTACGCATCCAAAAAGCAAGGGATAACAAGCACAATGGCACTCAAATTTTCTGGAATTCGCTATCTAGGCGTTGTAGTCCTTATTAGAACCGCGACTTATAAATAACTTCTATAAATAGCCCTTGGGGAATATAACCCCATCCAAAGCCCAGTCATCGTAACTGGGTTTTTTGGTTTAAGTGCGATGCCGACCGGGAGCAGTGCGCCTACACAATTGAAGTTATTCTTCATCATTGCCGTATGTCACACAAGGACTGTCAATTATGAGTGTTGGCTCAAATGAATTGCAGAAAATGACGGTAGAACAATTCACTCCAAATTCGTCAGGGTGAATGCACTCTATCACTCCTTCTACTAAGGCATGGAAAGCACAATCATTGCAGATAGTCTGACATTCGCCCACTGCCATCGCACCTCTATAAGTTAAATAAGAACAAGTAATGACAAGATTATCTAATCAAAACTTCGGCAGCACTGTACCCGTTCCCGCATCCTTCTTCACTCTTACATACCCCTTGGTAGTATCGCTTTTTTTCTACCCTAACTGGTCTTGCACCTCAAACAGTGGCTTAATTTCCACCGCCCTCGTTGCGTGAGAATGCCGCAACCAGTGACACGAAAACTTCACCTTCGCCACCTCGGAGATATCCTGAATTAGCTGTTTTATGGCTCGGTCGCTCAACGGCAACCCCCTTTTTGCTGGATCAGGTGACACATTCGGGAACACCGGCATCTTATCACTAACTAGCCATACCCCGATACTTTTTAAGCAACTTAGAAGTCTCGTGGTCTAAGCCAATCTCCCGGTACTTCCCACCCTTACCCCAAAATTTAATGTTTAAGATGTTACAAGGGTTAATCAATCTCTGTCACTAGCCATTGCCACTCAGTTACTACAGTGTTGGGTATATTAAGAACCAATGGCTGTTCGCTATACGCTGGCACATGAAGTTTGAGCGCATCGGTTGTAGGCAATTTAGCTAAGACATCAGTTAATTCATATTCACCCACATTAGGGGCGGGTGCAGTTAAAGCGTAGACATCTGATACCAAAAGCAATTTTCCTGATGTTGCCTCAATTTCTAATGGTTGGGGGTGAGCAACTTCAACCACACCAGGAAAGCCAACTAAGCGCAACCTTAAGTCTTTGACTGGACTGTTGTAATTTTGTTTGAACAGTAGCACTTGCCAAGCGTACCCTTTGTTATCTTTGATAGATACTTGCGAGTGGTAGTGCAAAACGCCGGGGGAATCATGATGTTGCCGCAGCAGCGCGTGTGCTTCTTCTACACCCCATCCATATAGAGTCAATGCGAGAAAGACTACTAGGGCGCAACGCCAGATATATTGTGTAAATCGGTACATATCATTTCTCTATAAGTTCACATTATCAGTCTTCGAGCGCTGCGATCGCACTCTTAGCGGGCGGGTACGCCATCGCACTGCCATGTTGGGTAATCGCTCGTGCAGCACGACCAATAGTCACCCTCATGTTAAAGTCGATAAAAGCATTGCTACTTCTACCTCTTTTTCAAAACCGTGCATGAGGCTTTCGCTTCACACGGCTCCTCAATAACTCCATCCTTGTTATGGATACAATTCAAAACGGATTATCAGCATAGCTCTTGTGGAAGGAGCTATCTTGAGCCGTTTTTGTGTCGTGACAATGCTTGTGTAGAAGTTGTAGGTTATCGTAGGTATCTTTGCCACCTAACGATTTTGGCTTAATATGGTCAACTTCTACAATGTCTGTACTCGTAAAATACAGCCCACAGTGGGTACATTTACCCTGTTGCCTTTTGAGTAATTTTGCAACTCTATTAGGAGTTTCTGGGTATTCTCCGCGTCGCTTACTCCAATAAATCCAGTCACCGTTGTACGGGCTAGCCTCACTTTTTACTTTGACGTGCCTGATGATTGGCGTTGCCTGGTGTTGGGCTAACTCTAGTTTATCTTCGGTACTGAAGCACCAATTTTTGTCGCCTACTGTTCGCCAGTATTTGTCTTTGTTGATACTACCTTTTCCCCTGCTTTTAGCCCATGTTCTTAACTTCTGCCATGTTAGCTTATCTACCTTTGAAAAGGTTTTTTTGCTAGCAACTGTTGAGTAATAGTTTGACCATCCCTTAATGATTGGATTTAGCCTACTGATTAAGGCAGCTTGCGGGGCAGTTTTATGAGTATCTATTACTTCAGCTATTTTGGCTACGTGGGTCTTAACTTTGGCTTTGGCGGGGGTGATTAGTGTGGTAAAACCTAGCGGGGTTCCGTTCGTATTGTTAGTACCTCGGTAGTTACCTACTTTGTACTGCTGAACATGAAAACCTAAAAAATCAAACCCGACATTTCCGTTAAATTCATTTAAGGTGTGGGTTAATTTTGTCTTGCTTGGCTTTAACTCCAATCCTATGCCACTTAACCAATCTGCGATTATTTTCTGACAGGCTTGCACTACGCCAATGTCCTCATGAATTATCAAAAAGTCATCAGCATATCGGATTAAACTTAGGGCTTTTCGGTTATTACTCTTAGCCCCTTTTAGCGTTTGAGCGTATTGTTTAACCCGTTCTTCCATCCCATGTAAGGCAATATTTGCCAATAACGGAGAAAATAGAGTAGGGACGGAGCGCACCTTTAAATCTTGCAATTTACGTGTTTCTCTATCCCTCTCTCCAAACGAAGCGTGACAGTTTCCCGTCACTTCGCTTTCCATCATTGCAACCTAGTGTGGTTGCCAAACGAAGACGTTTGAGCATGACAGCTTCTACAGAGTAACTGTAAGTTCTCTTTGTTATCAGTACCACCAATTCGACGTGCTTTAATATGATGCAAATCGAGTTTTTGGGTACATCCACAAACAGTACATTTAGCTCCGTATTCCGCTAAAAATTCCGCTTTCAATTCTCGCCATTCATAATTTTCAGCATTACCAAGCCAGACAGATTCTTTGATTGGGACTTCAGGAGTTGTTAGCGTTATAGACTCTTCACCCGACAAATATGGGTTCGGTACAGAGCGCGACCGATATTTAGTAATCGGTTTATCGCTCATACGGTACAGGTACAAATAGTCGTCCCCGTTCCTAATTCCCCAATTATCTCTTTGTCCAGTTTTATGAACTTGACGCATCTTGTACGTCTTGATAATTTTGCTTGCTGGTAAGCGATGTCGTTTTTGCAACCAGAGAAATAAGCGTTCATTGACCCAGAAATCTAGGTTTTTAGCCGTTTTCTTAGCATTACAATGACAGTAATAACCAATCCAGCCCCGTAATACCGCATTGATTGCAGTAAACTTGAGCAAAGGGGAATCCTTAAACCATTTTCGCTTGGTCATCTCCTTAACTTTGGCTTTTAGACGTTCTTTGGCATCTTCAGTTGGTGTCACTAATAACTTTGGTTTATCATGACTGCTAACGTAGCGTCGGACGTGGAAACCAAGAAAGTCAAAGCCATTATTAACGTGGGTAACTCTTGTCTTTTCAATGTTGAGTTCTAACTTTAATTCTTCTTTTAAGAAGGTTTGAAACTCATCACGTAACTGCAATGCTTCTGTTTTACCGCCATTAGTTAATAGCAGCCAATCATCGGCATAGCGTATTAAAGCACAATTTCCCAGGCGTTGGGTTCGGCGTTTCTCTTTTTGCTTGCGGTCAAGGCTCCCATATTTATTCCACCAATATTTATCTAATTGGTGCAAATAAATATTCGCCAATAACGGTGAGCAAATTGCACCTTGTGGCGTACCAATATCAGTACGTTGAAACAATGCACCTTGCATCATTCCTGCTTTTAAGAAACGTCCGATTAATTTTAGGAGACGCTTGTCTGCAACTTTATCAGCCACGAGTTTTAATAAAATCTCATGGTGAATATTGTCAAATGCTCCTTTAATATCTCCCTCAATCACCCAGAAGTATTTATTGCGCTTGTTGATGTAACTGTCCATTAAGGCAATGCAGTCCTGTGTTCTGCGCCCTGGTCTAAACCCATTGGAGCAGTTGAGAAACTCACTTTCCCATATTGGTTCCAGCACCATCTTCAGCAGCATTTGTACTACGCGGTCTTTGAGGGTGGCAATACCCAATGGACGACGCTTACCTTTAGCTTTGGGAATGTAGACACGGCGTACTGGTTTTGGTTTAAACTGCTTAGAGCGCAGTTCAGATTGTAACTCCCTGACAAACTCGGCTTTTGCCGTAATTGATGCAAGTTGCTTTTTAGTTACGCCATCAATTCCCCCAGTTTTTGCCCCTTTATTTGAAAGGACAAATTCTAAGGCTACACGTATCCAATCTTCTCGGCAGATTAGCCGATACAAATGGTCGAACTGATGTTGAGGATTATGCTTCGCCTTCGTGGCTAGGCTACGTTGGGTTTTGATAATATCGGACATACATTTTAGTCCTCTCTATTTCCCTTGACGTTCCTTGACAATGACTGCCGTCCTTTGCCATGTACCAGGCTATTCCCTGGCTCGGACTACTACGACGGCTCTGCCACATGATGATTACATCAGCCGCAGTTAGCCCAGTCTTCGTAGAGACCAACCATCATGCTTCCTACGTTCACATAGCGGTATGTGTTGTATTTGACTTTAGGCTCCCTCTTTACGCCCGTAAGACACAAACCCAGTGTCCCCGATATCAGCCGATAATTTATACCCCTATAATCAGAGCGGTTCAGTCCGCGTAGAAAGACCTTTTCATCAACCGAATCAAAAGTTGATTTACCTGATATCTCGTACCATCCCTGTTGTTTAGCAGTACGTCCAAGGTGTGGGCGCTTCAAACAAGGGTTTCTTGCGTAGCCATAGTCAAATTCAGGCTCGGAGCCTTATGCTGTAACAGGGTGTCAGCACGTTGCCCCTTGTTCATCGGGCTTCAAACGGGTTATTACTCATTGTCCCCCGCCTGCCGACTCAGCCTTGACGCTCTGGGGTGAGCAGCCAGCTTCTATAGGTCTTATAAATCACCTCCTTATTCCATTGACCTAAGCAATACCACTATGCGCTTCGTAGCGCACTGACCCCGCCTTGTGGTGTGCCTTCATTAGTAGGGAATATTTCTTCCTGGTCTAACACCCCGGCTCTGAGCCATGATTTTATCTGGTGTCTCATTGTCGGGTATGTGTTGATTTTTCTCAGTAACGCTTCATGATTGATGCAGTCAAAGCATTTCGATATATCAGCATCCAGCACATATTTGGCTTTATATCTAATACTGTTGAATATCGCCTCAATCGCATCGTGGCACGAACGTCCGGGTCTAAAACCGTATGAGTTTGGCTCAAAGCGAGCCTCCCATTCAGGTTCTAACGCTATCCTGCATAGCGCTTGCAGTGCGCGGTCAAAAATTGTGGGTATTCTTAATGGTCTCTTTTCGTTAATACCGGGTTTAGCTATCATTACCCGTCTGGTGGGTTTTGATTTCCCGGTCAGTTTTAATTGACCTACAAGATTAGTACGTTGCTTCGGGTTAAGGCTTTTTAGCCCATCCACACCCGCCGTATTCTTCCCTTGGTTATCCTGTGTTACCCTTCTAACCGCAATACACTTGGCAGACCATGACCTAATCAAGGTCTTCTGAAGTTTGCGAACTGCTTTAACATCGCCACGCTCACTTGCTTGGAATATTCGCTTTTGCAACTTAAAAACTCGCTTTTCTAGCTTTCGCCAGTCGAGTTTGTTCCATTCCACCGTCAGATTGTTCTGCGTTTTAGACTTATTCATTGCTATTGGTTTCTATTCCTTTGAAGTTACCGTGTATCCGTCAGCATATCCCTCGCATTACCGAGGGCATTCGCTTCTGATACAATCCCGCCCCTATACACCATTCGTTAGCTACTTACTGGATTTCAATCTCTCCAGAGGTATATAGGGGTTAATTCGTTCCGATTACACATTAATTGAATCTTTAGCGCGATGCTATTCACCGGGTTTATGGGCAGTGCTGATAAGTCGGATCATGAACCGCTTACGCCCTATCCTTGCCTTTTGGCTTGGTCTATCAGCCATTTGACCATTTGACATGACGATGATTACTCGCATCTTTGCTTTCGCTACGCATGGATTCTTGCTCGACAGTTACCGGATTTGGCTACCAGTAGTTCTGCCTTTTATCCCCGCTTTACCCTAGAAGTTGGTACCTGCTGGAGTAGGGGATATGCTTTTACCGCTGCACTTGCGGACTAGGACTAAGGGAGGAACCCCGCACCTAGATGTGTAATCAGTTGTTCTAGCAATAGATAAGCTAGGCTAACCGTCCCGTAAGCTTTTCAGCCTTCTTTAGATTAAACGAATCGCACCATGATACTGTCAAGGTAATTATCTTTTCGGGATGACGCGCTCACTCGGTCGCGGAGAGTCCCGGTAACACAAGATATTACTTAGATATGAGCAATACAGGGAGAACAAAGAAGCTAGCATCTTTTAACTGTAACCAAAAGATGTGGGAGCAGTTTATCGCCCGTTGCCGGGAGAAAGGGACGACGGCAACAGCCACACTGACCCAATTTATCGAACTCTACCTAGATGATATAGATAACCTTGATGCAATTGGTGGCGATAATTTAGATAAACGCTTGGACTCTAAGATTAAGGCAAGTGTTGAGGAATACTTACTTAATAGTAACAATAGTAACAGCAGTCTTACGAATGAAACGATATTAGCTATTTGCTCACGACTTGATAAGCTGGAGTCACAACTTTCAAGTGACTCTAAATAGTAACCAAACCGAAGCAATCCATAATCTCGCCGATTTAGAAGAAAAAATTGAGGGGATAACAGCCCGAATGACACAGTTGGCTGAGGCGATTATAAAAATTCAAAACTATCTCAACAACCAACCGAGGCGGGGCAATAAATCGTACTACAACAATTCATCATATCAAGGGCATACTCCGCGAATGCAACCATTAACCGAAGAAGGTTTAGGTAAGAGACTTGGTGTTAGTCTTGAAACTGTACGCAAGGAGCGGATTAATCTACCACCACCGCTTTTTGTGGCATGGTGCAAGGGCAAAGATAGAGCAGGGTTAGGGTGGGAATTTAACGAAATTACGGGGTTATATCATCCGGTAAGTTAGTATTTTGATTAATTTCAAGAATTTCTGAATTTACACTGATTCGTTCGTCTTAAGAGCGATGTCTACGACGGGCTGCTCGGTGTCGCCCTCTTCAATTTCTTAGAGGAAAGTAGGACGGCAGCAAGCTACGCTCTTGTAGACAAAAACTGGACATCCCCTCAAAAATGGTGATGATTAATTTAATCTGCTTCAATGTCGGGGTCTTCTCGAAAGTCCAAACAACTGTTCCCCTGTGGCCCTGCTGGGTGAACGGCACAGACGAAGTGAGGATTATGTGAGTAAAGGAGACAGCAATCGCACTCTGGAATTTTCATAGTACCAGTGTACTGTTTCTCGTTTATTTCTCTTGGAAATACTGCTTTCAAAGAAGGTATTACAAAGCAAACATTTACACAAGTTAGTGGACAGTTGGCTCCTCGCCTCAAAAAAGGGTATTCGGCAGTTTTCTTGGGAAATCTGAATCAGCAAGGGTATCAAGTTTATTTATGGAAACTGACATTTTTTGATGGTGGTGATAATGTCTTAGCTAAACTTAGCCTCAAAGATGGAAAAATAGGTGGATTTTGGCTGAATTAGGCGATCGCCCAAGAGGTCTAATTTTTCCTCTAAGAATTTTTTATGGGCGATGGTCTACGGGTTCGCTTGTATTTGCTAGGGAGCGATGCCTAACGGCCGCAAGCAACGCTTTTGTACCCCCTGAATGGTTACAAACGATTCTTGATTTGAGCTATCCGCCCATGCAATTAGTCGTGAACTGGATTGAGTTGGGTTCCATTGTCAATGGTCACACCACTTGAAGCTCGGCGATTATTGGCTTGACTATTGTCTTTTGCAGCTTGAGAACGGGTTTTGGGTGTGACACAAACATAGTCATTGGGAACAGCTTCGCGCCAAACATAGCCTTGACGACAAGTGAAAGAACCATAGGGGCCTCCTCCTGGCTGAATCCGATTAGCGACTTGACTATTATCTTTTGCAGCTTGAGAACGGGTTTTGGGTGTGACGCAAACATGGTCATTAGGAACGGCTTCGCGCCAAACATAGCCTTGACGACAAGTATCTGGCCCATAAGGTAGTTTTTGCGCTTGAGCCTCTTGATCAAACACGAGTGAAAGAGTTGTAGAGCTAACCAAGACAGCCAAAGTAGTTCCAGTTAACAAGGTAGTTGCCGAAAATAGAGATGCAGAAAGTTTCTGAATGTACATTGCGTGTTTTTCCTGCCTTGATGGCAAATAATTTGAGATGAACACCAATACATTGACTTATAGTTTGGTGTTGAAAGTTTTATGCAATCGTTTAAATTTAGTATTGTCACTATGTTCCTAAATGAAGCTACAGTGCTTTATAGAGAAGTTACGGAAATTTTTAGCGGGATTTATTATGAAGTTTTTCGGGAGCATTGATTTTCATCTTTAAAAAATTCCCCGTTGACTGTTTGATTGCTTGATACTGGCGTACCAATTGAGCTAGCCCCTTTACCGATTTCCTCTCTACGAGATGCGCTTACGCTACCCCTTGAACGGCATCGCACTCTAACAAAAGAATAGCGCCTACCTAAATATAGGCAGGCGCTATTCAAATAATTTAAGCTCAGGGAGAAAATATAGTGAAATGAGTTCCCTGATTTTTACGATTAATTAATTCCAATTTGATTGATTACAAAGCACTGCGGCTAGTTAACGCGTTCCACAAGAAAACAGCGACAATTGCACCAAGAACCGCTACTGCAATACCAGGAATGCTAAGACCAGGAGCCGCTAGAGCTAAGGTTCCTGTATTGAAGAATACACCCAGACTGCCACCAACAAAAGCACCAATAATTCCTAATAAGATTGTTCCGAGAATTCCGCCACCTTGATGACCGGGGTAGATAGCTTTTGCAATAGCACCAGCAATTAGACCTAATACAATCCAAGCAAGAATATTCATTGTTTTAATTTGAACAACGTTTTTTACTGACAAATACACAATAGCAATCCAAACATTGACATTCAATCTATCAACAGAATCAATTATTTATAGCCTTGAGGATGAATGCTGTTACTTCTTGTGATATACACCTTATACCAATATACCAATTTAATATGAAGTTGCAGGCGGAAAGAACCCCACCCTAACCCTCCCCGCAAGCGAGGAGGGAACCGGATTTTCCCCTCTTTTGCAAGCGGGGAGGGGATTAAGGGGTGGGGTAAAATTCTATGCAGCTTCACAAAGAATTGGTATTAGTTGAATGATAATAAATTAAAAAAAAGCTCCTAGCAGGTCTAAAACTAGGGGCTTATTAATTCATTGCTTGATAATTGCAGTATATGCATTTCTGATTCTTTTTCTCATCTACTTTAAGAATTAAGCTCAAGTTTGAAAGCCGAATATTAATTTGATAAGGTGAAGGAGTAAATGGCTTGTAGCTGCGACCAATGTAAAAGAAGTCCTCAATTGCTGGCTTGTTAAATTCAGCCACCTTTACAACTACCTTGGCACTAGCAACAATTATTTTTTATTCATCAAAAACTTTGTCACAAACACCAAGCGATGGGCGCAACACGGTTCCCCAGGCAGGTTGCCTATCTGGGTATCCTGATGGCACATATCAAGGTTCGCGCCCAGTTACGCGCTATGAAGAAAGCTGCTGGCTTGAATACGTGCCTGAATCAGCTAAATCAACTTATTCCCGCTAACAGGGCGGATTTAGCAACGAAGGAAGATTTGGAAATTTTGCTCAAACGACAGAGCCAATTAAACCAACAACTTCGAGAACTCAACGAGCGAGTTGATACACCACCTGCTACAAAATAAGTATTCGACAGCAGTTAGTTTATGCGATCGCTCCAGGGGTGCAATTTTTCCTCTAAGAATTTTTTAAGTGCAACACCGATAGCGTAGCATAAAGCCTTCTCTTCTCTTTCAGAGACGCTAACGCGAACGAGTTCGGCATAGCTTCTCTACGAGAGGCTGCGCCAACACTTAGAGCGACGCAGGAGCGTCATAGCCCGCCTTTGGCATCGCACCAAAGGCAACTTGTAAACGTTGCCGCAAATAATATTAGCACCCACCTAACTAGAGGTAAGCGCTATTGGTTTACTCTAGTTCTACCTCTAATTCCTTGAATTCTTTGTACTGTTTATCTTTGTGCTGCCAGTATTTATTGACTGTTTCTTTAGCTGCAACTGCACTTTCATATTCATCTCCACCTTGGAGAGTTAACCTTTCTCTTACTTTTTTCCGAAGGTCAGAGATGATTTTACCGTTAACTTTGCGGGTTTTAGCCCAATCTAAAATAGTTGGTGGATAAGAACTAGTGCCAATATATTTACCTTGAAGAATTTCTGGTAGACTATAACCTTTTAGTTCGCTTATCCAATAGTAAATAAATTTGAGGTCTGGGTCTTTTTCTGGAATATTTTTGTTTGGGTTATATATGCGAAAAGTATCACTAAGCGGATTAGTAACACCTGATTGCATCTGCCACTGCCAATTATCAATTGCTAAATCTCCATCTACTAAATAGTTCATATAATGTCTAGCGCCGTGATGCCAGGAAATACCACAGTTGATAGTTAAAAACATGGCACACATTGCCCTCATGCGAAAGTTCATCCAACCCATAGTTTTTAGTTGTCGCATACTGGCATCTACTAGAGGAAAGCCTGTCATTCCTTGTTGCCACCCCTGAAACAGTTCTTGCTTTTGTGATGGTAGCTCTAGAGGTGTATACCATTCATCAAATTCTGGGTAACGATTTTTGTAAGCTATTTCTGGATAAAAATAAAGACGTTGTGTAAAACTATCATGCCAGCGTAAGCGGTCACGAAAAGCTTTTAAGGAAAATTCTGCCTTGGGCTGATTTGTAAGTTCTGCTGCCCTTGCCTTAGTACTTTGGTAAACAGTGCGAGTTGAAATAGTCCCAAAAGTCAGATGTGGTGATAAATGCGATGTTGCTCCAAGCTGTGAGAGCATTGGGCGAGAAAGTTTCCAATGATAGCCATTAAATCTACTTTTAAGAAATGAATTTAATGTAGCTTGTGCCTGTGTTTCTCCACCAATAAAATATACCTGTTCTGTTTGCAAAAAAGCACGATATTTCTGTTTTAGTTCATCAAATGTAATTTGAGGTAGGTTTAGAGAAAGTGATGGAGTGTTGATATTAGTGGGAGTTGGGTAAACAGATTGTCTTTGATATGTGTAATACTCGTTAAACCACTGCTCACGTTTATCTTGTGATTGTAAAAAGTTGTTTAGTCCCAGATGATAATCGAGATTTAATGCTTGATACAAATTAACTACGGTTTTATCTCGGCTAATACCATACTCAACTTGGACATCACGATTAAAGTAGAGTTTTGGTCTATGTCCTTGATGTATTAATTGTTTGGTTAATTCTTGTATAATCTCTACAGCATCATCTTCAAATAAAATTAGTCTGCTACCTAATTTTTGTAAATTACTATCTAGATTCTCTAAAGACTCAAACAAAAACTGCACCCGTGTTTTACCGACATCAACCCATTGATAAAACCAAGGGTCAATGATAAAGAATGGTAAAACTGCGGCATTATTGGCAGACGCTAAGGTAACAATTTCGTTATCAGTCAAACGTAAATCTCGACGAAACCACAGAAGGTGCATAACTCAATTTTCTATATCAATTAGTAATACAATTGTACTGCCTAATTTTAATGATGGAACTAAAACTATGACCTACGCCTACAGCATGGATGACGCAGTGCAGGTAGCCAATCAAGCGGCTACTGACATTGAGGCGTGGTTGTGGGGAAAGTCGTTTTTGAATTAGCTTTCTCTGCTGCGTAAACCAAAAATTCTTTTGTTTTATAATCTAATTCACCAAAATATGTATGTTTGCTTACAACGGGCATTGTTAACTGGAACATTTATTCGTTCACTAGCTTTTCCCCAAACATAACCACATACATCTCCCCATAATAAATGACATTCATCAACCATGAATACTACTAAGTTTCCTGACTCGATTTCAAAACGTCTCGCTTTCAGCAACTTACAGATTTCTTTTTTTTTGATGCTACTAATTCTTCGTCATACTTTGGATTGTGAGCTTGAGTTTTCTTTCAGCTAATCTGGGCTGCATCAAATAAGTCATAGTAACTCTGCTTCGACTCAAACTTACGACTTTGGAGACTTTACTGAGTCTCTAGTGAGGTTTAGCGCGGATAGCGACAAAGGCTTTGTACGCATGAAAACCTACTCCAATGCCTTTGTAGTGCCTACCCAAATTGACCGTTTCTCTAAATAATCAAATTCAAGCTTAGTTGATGAAGTCTATGTATACGAACCCCAGGATAGGGAATATAAATTGAAGTTCCACTGAAAGAAATTGCGATCGCTCTCCCAATCAAGCGAGGAAAGCCCAAGCGACACCAAATAGCCCGTCGCAGACATCGCCCATCAGAATTTACCAGTCGTCTTGAGGAAGCTTTGGGTACAACAAGTAGGAAAGTAGTTTTATTGGTAAAATTTATTACGCACCTGCACTTGATTTGAGCCGTTAGGTAACGGAAAATCGCTTCTATCTATTTACACTTTCAAAACGCTCATGTCCAATGTGAACCTGCCACTCCACAACTCTAGCAGAGTCCGCTAACATCCCATCCCGCACACGGGGGCTACTATTGACAATGGCTTGAGCCGCTTTTAAATTCTCCGCCTGAATGATCCACAGCCCCGTTCCATCATGGAGAAAAAACGGGCCACAGCACAGTAGTGTTCCTTTGTCATACTGCTCACGAAACCAAGCCAGTTGATTTTGGTCATGTTCTGGGTGAGCGTTTTTATAGTCGTAATACTCTAGAACAGTTGCTACGACAACGGCAAAAAGTTGAGACATATTAAACCTATTGTTAATCTGATAATCACTCCGTTAAATCCATACCATATATATAATAAGTATTTCGGTATTCTCCTGGAATATTATTCATTGATTCACTATTTTCTTGAAGATATTTACTCTTACTCTCTTGATTTTTCATCTCGAAAGCAACTTATGAGTGAATTTAATTGGACAGATATGTTTAAGATGAACTGGAATTTATTTAAGCGATCGCTGACGGTTCATTCGGTAAGCAATCAGAAAATCACTGATCTACCAACAGGTTGTCCCCACTTCTATTCCAGTTTTGATCGCTCTTCTTGATGATTCGCTGTAACACCTGCCTGAGAACACTGGGATGGAAAAATACACTGGGGGGTTTGAGTAGGTGCATCACTTCTAAGAAAAGCTTGTGGATGTCAGGGCTTTGGGCAGCCAGCAGCAACACTTGATCTAGATAGTACTGCATGAGTTGCGTCATCCAATTGGGTCGTCCGCCCACAGTAGTATGCCAGCGAAAATCTTCACCTGTTGCCATCAACCAGGGAACTGTAATTCTTTTGCTAAGTTGTTGTTGAAAGTTTCGGGATAGACCAACTAAATTTCCGTCAGTATGGCGGGATAATTGCTTACTCAAAGACTCATCTAACGTCAATGCACCTAAAGCCGCAGTAGTCATGCCTTGTCCATAGACGGGATTGAAAGCACAAACCGCATCACCTATTAGCACAAACCCTGACGGTAATCTCGAGAGTTTTTCATAGTGAAGCCACCTATTTTCCGTGCGATGATAGGCTCTCACGGGCGAAATGGCTTGAGCATCTTTAATTGCTTCGTAGATAATTGGATTGCGTAAGCTACGAGCAAAGTCTAAAAACCCAGCTTCGTCAGTTGGTGGATAATCTCGACCAATTCCAGCAAGTGTAACTATCCAACGATTTCCTTCGATTGCAGACATTACACCACCGCGTGTGCCTGGAGCTTTTGCCGTTACCAATGCACCCTGCCAATCAGCTGGAAAGTTTTCTGGAAGTTGATATAAGCGACTAGCATAGCCCAAAAAGGAATTAATCACAGTTTCTTTGGGTGGTGTATAACCCATTGCTTCTAACCACCCAGGAGCGAGAGAATTACGTCCGCTAGCATCTACTACTAAATCAGCAGTAAAATCTGTTTGTTTAGCAGAGTTATCTTGCCTCTCATCAAATTTTCGGCGTACCTGCACACCCGTGACCTGAGTTTTGTTGGGGTTAGACAGCAATCCAGTAACAATTGCTGCTTGTACAAATACAACACGGTTATTAATAGCTAAACGACGGCGTATAATCCATTCGAGTAAGTTCCGACTTAAACTGTAGACGTTCAAATCGGAATTAAAGCGGGGTGTCCATCCTCCTAAGCCATACCACAGGTAATCAGCACTGGCGTTAATGGCGACTGCGCCGGATGCCGCTAATTCAGTCTGGATACCTGGAAAAAGCTGTTCTGAGATATCCAAACCCCGTTTGAGTAAGACGTGGAGATGATGAGCTTGGGGTACACCAGGACGCTGTTCTGGTTGAGCACTCAAATGATCGCGTTCGATAATTGTTACGCTGTTAAAGTATTTAGTCAGCACTTGCGCTGCTAGCAGTCCAGCGATACTTCCCCCAATGACAAGAGCGTGGCGTTCGTTTGGTTGAGTCATAGTTGAATCGAACATCTGATATCCATTCCATAGTTACAGACTCTCATCTGAACATATAACAGGTGATACTTCAATTATCCATAACGTACCAGTATCTTCGGTGCGATGCCTGCGACGGATGGATACGCCATTGCACATTTACTATCAGGACTTACGCAACTGGCACAGTGCGATCGCGCCTTCATAGTACAGAAATACTATTAAGAAGTGGCGGACTCAG
>NZ_JAVRBY020000105.1:0-16564 GCF_034531035.1 Nostoc sp. DedQUE02
CATGTTTATCGTGTAGTTGCTTGGCGCGCGGCGCGGCTACACCGCGCCATTGCTTGTGACAGTTGCGTAAGTCCTGGGTAAAAAAACTCGGCTACTTTATAGAATGAATTTCAGCAGGAGTCTACTGGCTTGATGTCCAGCTATGCTTTCAGAACAATACAATAAATAGGAATACCTGCCCAACTACAGTTGCCTCAACGATAGCGCAGCCTTAGCGAGTCAGTTACATCTACCCTTTGCAATCCATTAAACTCATATTCGGTATAATAAAATATAGTTACCCAAAGCAAGTAGCATAGAAAATCCATCTACGCGAGTGTCTGAAGGAAGTCTGTTTACTGAGGAATAAGACATCAAACAAAAAAATAAATGTAAATTATTCTTTTATTTTTAGTGTCTGTTCAATCCATTGAATAACCTGATGGCCAAGGTGAGTACCATCTAAGCGGTCAATCTCACGAATTCCGGTAGGACTGGTGACGTTAACTTCAGTCAGGTAGCCACCGATAACGTCAATACCCACAAAAATTAAGCCATCTTGACGTAAGCGTTCGGCTACTTGGGTGCAGATTTCATATTCTCTTGCGGTGATTTCGGTTTGAGCGACTGTACCACCAGTTGCCATATTATTGCGAAAATCAGTTCCGCTAGAGAGGCGATTGAGCGCACCAATGGGTTCGCCATTGAGCAGGATAATTCGCTTATCTCCTTCTTTTGCCTGCGGTAAATAGGTTTGTACCATTACTGGCACTCGACCTTGGAGGGTACTGAGTTCGACAATGGAGTTAAAATTGCGATCGCCTGATTGCAAAAACAAAATCCCTTCCCCAGCTTTGTTACCCAGTGGTTTGAGAACTGCTGCCCCCTTTGCTTCCACAAATTTGCGGATAAACTGTTTATCAGCACTGACAATAGTTTCTGGAATTGCCTTGGTAAACTGGAGGGCGTACATTTTTTCATTTGCCCCTCGGATACCACTGGGACTATTAATCAGCAGGGTTTTGTTTTGGTCAATGTAATCCAGAATGTATGTGGCATAGAGGTAGGAATCATTGACAGGTGGATCTGTCCGCATAAATACGGCGTCCATTGTCTCTAAAGAAGTTAACAAGGAATCGCTCAACTTATACCAAGGATTCGCCGCTACCCAGCGTCCCTCCACCAACTCTACTGGTACAAGTTCGACTCGCTGTAAGACAGCCCAAGCTTTGCCCTCCACTACACTCAGCAGATTTGCTTGAGTCACCCAAACTTCGTGTCCCAAGATTTGTGCTGCTTCAATCAGGGCAACACTGGTATCATGACACGGGTCAAGCAGATGGATGGAATCAATGATAAAAGCCAGTTTCACCCTTTATACCTCAATCACCAAGAAATTAAATGGTTATTCAATTATTATCTCTTGATGATCTTACCAATTGACGTACATCTGTACTGCTGAGTAGAACCTGGAGGGTAAAGTCTTGTAGACAGACATTGCTTTTGTGCAGGTAAAAGCCTGTAGACAAGGCAGCGCGTTGTTATTTCCAGAGTTGTGGCGACTGCCGTTTATATTTGCAACGGCTTGTCGCTAGCGCAAAACCTTTTGAATCTAAACGCTATTGCTAGAAAGTAGCTCATCCAGCTTGCCTTGACTGTCTAAAGCGTGGATATCATCACAACCACCAACATGATCGTCATTGATGAAAATTTGTGGTAAAGAGCGCCGTCCATTTGCTCTTTGAGCCATTTTATTTCTGGCTGCCTCATCTCCATCAATGCTGTATTCGATAAATTCAACTCCCTTGTTCTTCAACAAACTTTTGGCACGAATGCAAAATGGGCAAGTCCTCCAAGTGTAAATTTCTACTTTGGCAGTCATGATGTCCTCAACTTGATTTAATACTTCTTAATTTTAGAACTTTGCCACTGACTGTAGATACCTTATCCTGGTTTGTCTTTATTCTCAGAAGCCGCTAACTAGATTTATATCAAAAAAATTAGCCAAGAGATAAAGTCTGGACTCTTGACTAAGATATTATGTCTATACGAATTTTGTTAAAAAACAGGGTGGTCTTTTATCTGATTGTGAGAATTGCTTATAAGGCGTAACTCAGTTATCAGTTAGTACTCAAGTTCTCATTTAAGCTGAGATTAGAGACTTTTTCTTGGCAACCTTCAGCGCACCTACAGCAAATAAACCAAGAGCTACTGTTGCACTAGGCTCAGGTACTTTTTTAGGTGGAGGTGGCGGAGCAATATAGTAAGTACTAGGTTCATTTAAAGCAGTACCATACTGAAAACGAATATTCTGAATCTTTGTTAAATCAAAGCCAGTAGGTAGCCCAGAAAAAGTGAATGTGGCAGAGTTCTTGACAAAAGTCCCTCCACTGACTGCTGAATTTGCACTATCGTAACCAGTAATAATACCGTAATTGAATTGCTGTCCACCTGAAAGACCGAAACCTGGATTTATGCCAAAGCCTGCTGTACCAATACCATAGTGCTGAGTTACTGGATTAGCTACACCAGTAGCACCACCAAGTCCACTGCTAGCGGTAGTCTTTGCAAAACCCCATTCAACTTTATTTCCATTAACCTTGGTGAGGTCGAAAGTACCTGTGGTAGTTACATTATTTGTAATTAAGCTTGTAGCTTTGGCTGAAGACATTGTTAAGTTGGTTAACGGAGATCCAGCATAATCCCAGAATATTCCTGTTAGAACATCAGAAGGGGCTGATGCACCTGGCCCTGTATTAGTAAGAGTCAGTTTCAACTGACCTGCTATTGAATTATCAAAGACAGCTGTAGCTGAAAGAGCATTACTGGTTCCACCTGATATTGGGTTAGTACCTGTGGCTGAAAAACTCAAAGATGCTGCATCTGCTCTAGACATCTGCGAAACTGTCACTACAGCTAATGCTGATATACAGTAGGCTGCATAACCTACTATTTTCTTGGGATATCTTTGAGACATTTGTTTGAAACTCCTTTGCTTTCTGTTTAAGACATTTGAAATGTCTCAAAATAACTTTTTTATGAAAATACCTCTTGTATAAATTGGCATAATAAACGATTGGTTGTCTACCTTATACATTAAGGTTAACTGAAACTTTAAATTATGATTAACTAATGTATATTTAACAAATTAATTTAATTATTTCAGCATTTACACTTAGAATTTTTAGTGGACTTAAACTATACATAATCAGCTTGATTGATTAAGCTTGTATTTTTCAATATTTTCTCTTAATCGATAAATTTCTATAGAAGATTGGTAATTCACTTTCGGATAAAAGCTGATAGTTTTCTACATATACCACGAGATTTTATGAAGATGAAATAAAGAAGGGAAGGCGATTCCGCCTTCCCCAAAGTTAAAAATTTAAGAGACTAAATATTACTGACACAGAATTCGCGACTCAACTTTTACCCACAGTCAACAGCATATTGAATCAGTTGGGCAAGTCGCTGACGTAGGGTTTCTAATCCCAAGCGCTGACTCGCAGAAATAAACACCGCTAAGGGGAATTCTTCTCTAGCTAGAGCTAGTGTCTCACTATCAGCTTGATCAATCTTGTTAAACACAACCAGTGCCGGGCCAGGAGTTATTGGCATTTGCGCCAAGATTTCTCTGACTGAGCGAATATGACGCAACCAAGCGGGATGAGACAAATCTACCAAATGTAGTAGGGCATCAGCTTCTGTAACTTCCTCCAAGGTGGCGCGGAAGGCATCCATTAATGATGCAGGGAGTTCGTGTATAAACCCTACTGTATCTGTAATCAGAATTTCTTGATGTTCATTTGTTTCGCCATAAGGAATCACCAGGCGGCGCGTAGTCGGATCGAGAGTCGCAAATAACTGGTCGGCTGTATAAACTTCTGCGTTAGTCAGAGCATTCAGCAAAGTGGATTTACCAGCGTTGGTATATCCAACTAAAGCGACTGAAGGAATTTCTCGATGCTGTCTTCGTTGCCGTAGGCGCGAACGATGGGCTTGCAATTGGTTCACTTCTTTTTGCAGTCGCGAAATGCGCTGCCCAATTGCACGGCGTTCAGTTTCCAGTTTGGTTTCACCAGGGCCACGAGTCCCAATACCACCACCCAATCGGGACATGGTGCGACCTCTACCAGCCAGTCGCGGCTGCATGTATTCTAGCTGTGCTAGTTCTACTTGCAATTTACCAGCACGGGACTGAGCGCGTTGGGCAAAAATATCCAAAATTACTTCGGTGCGGTCAACCACCCGGATACCAATTTGCATTTCTAAGTTGCGGACTTGGGAGGGTGAGAGGTCGCGGTCAAAGACGACGAGATTGACTCCTAGTGTTTGGGCTGTTAGAGCAATTTCTTGCACCTTACCTTCGCCAACTACGGTTTGGGGATGAACGCGCGATCGCTTTTGTTGTATTGTCTGTAATACATCTCCCCCAGCAGTATCAACTAAACGTGTCAATTCTAATAAGGTGTCCTGGAATTGGAGGGGAGTCATCTCACTGGTCATCAGCCCCACAATCAGCACGCGATCATGGTCAGCATCTACTTCCTGGGCGATAAATTCGCGCTGGAATTCCGCTTCCAGATTTTCTACCAAATCTACTAAATCCTGGTCTGCCAGATCGTCCAAGTCCAGGGGTGGCGATATATTCCAACTTGGAGATTGGATTTGGCTTTCCCCTACCTTGAGAGCAGCAGGACTAGTAATTAGGGTGCGAGACTCTTGGGGTGTCAGATGAGCTAGATAAGCTTCTTTGACATACCCAGTTGCACCGCCTCCTCGCCGTGTAAATCCCGTTCCAGTAATATTTAGGACAACTAGGGCATCTAAGCGTTGCAGTGCCATCGCCGTGAGCGCCGCTTCATTAGGCGGTTCTGGCTTAAGATGGGTGGCAATACAACGAATACCACTGAGTCGTTCTGCACCGTAACGGGGCAATTCCATCGGTGGTATTTGGGTTTGACGCGGTGTGCCTACCCCGACGCGAATCACTTGTCCGCGACGGTTGATGTAGGCGCACACAGGCTGATTGACTTCTGTGCTAATTGCTGCCAAACGCTGCGAAAACTCAGGCGTGGTGATGCGATCGCCTGGTATGCGCTGATGATACAGCCGCTGTAGTTGCTTCAGATGGCTGGACTTCAGACCTTGGAGATTTCCAAAAATAGTCTCTATAGGCGTTTATGACCAGTTAAATGGCCCCCCGAATCCTTATATGTTTATTTTACAACAGGGTTAAATCTGCTAACTCTCTCTTTTGAGGGATGCGTGGTGAATTAGTCGTACGGAGTCTTGATTTGAGGCTATTTTGGTGGCAATTGTCTGTACCCTGGCGATCGCTTTTAATTTCAGTACATTGTCATTATTTAAAGTATTTTAGAATATTGGGTTGTTAATCTAAAAAAGTTACATCTGGTGGTGTTTAGAGAAATCTTAGATGGAGAGTATGCGACAAAACTGACATTGACTGGGGGAATAATTCAACCGCTTGCATTCCCAAATGTTTCTATTGCAGTGGAACAAATTATTAACAGCTAAGATAATTTACAGCCTTTTTTATCTTTTTGAACTACGAGAAGGTAAAGACACGAAATTAGACTGAGCTTCGCGCCGCTACGTTAACGCATCTCTACAAGGATTCTGGATAACGCATATTTAATTTCACCAGATGTTTGATAACAAATTTGAAGATACAGCAGATTTCAATTTTGTGAGGTATAAAAATACCCCACCCGTGCGATCGCGCACCTTCCCGGTGAATTCGGGTAGAGTTAGGGAGGGGTGTACCTCATATAATAGTTGCAAAACGCTGTATTTTATGCAGAGAGACGATTTTACTCGCATATCTACAATGTCTTTTCATGAGTTTTATTCTGCGTTCACAAATTCCAAATATCCATTGCTAAGTTCTTTCACTGCCAAATCATAAAATTGCTTACCATGTTCTGGCGTTGCTAAAGCCGGATTTGAACCCATACGTCCATCTGGATAACGCACTCGAAAGTCAGCTGCACTATAAATCTTGTGTCCACTTGCAACTTCTAGTGAAAGAGGTGCTTGCTTAATAGCCTCTGGATAAACGTATTGGGTGAGAGCAACTTCGCTTGGTGTTGCATGAGAACCTTCTTGATCCCCATATAATTCTTTCGCTAGCTTATATACAGAACCACACATAAACCAGTTTGCCACTTGACATTGTACCTGTTGAGCATTGGCAATCTGCAAATCTTCTAAATGCGCGTAAGTTTCTGAAAAAGCCGCTTTGAGGGTAGCGATGTTCCCACCGTGTCCGTTAATAAAGTAGAACTTGCTAAAACCAGCTTTGGCTAAACAAGTCACATAATCTCGCACTACTTGAATCAAAGTGCTGGGACGCAGACTGATTGAGCCAGGAAAAGCAGTATGGTGCAATGCCATTCCCACATTGATTGTAGGGCCAACGATCGCTTGAGTTGCATCACCCACACCGGCTGCGATCGCTTCTGCACAAATAGCATCAGTACCGATTAACCCAGTTGGCCCATGTTGTTCTGTGGAACCGATAGGGAAAATAATCCCCTTTGACTGCTGTAAATAAGCTTCTACTTCTTGCCAAGTACTTAAATGCAGTAACATTGTTAACGATTTTCCTCAATAAATTTGCAGTGAAATGAAAGCTTTTGCTGCTAAACAACATCTTCTGTAATTAAACTTCCACTAACACGATTATGAACTCTCTAGATTTTCTGTGCTGGCGATCGCTATGATAAATTTCAATAATAAGTTCGCCGACTACTTTAATTAGTCCGCGAGCTATGGCTTTCACATTTTGAGTTATCAGCCACACTTAGAGGATATACAACTATTTATTTCTATGAATATTGTTTAGGAATAGCGTTGCAAAAAGTTTCGACAAATATGGATCTAAGCAATTTACCGATTTTGCCACTTTATCCTGTGAAAATTGCTGCGAACTTCCGCATAATCCAAATCTAATTTTTTTTATGAGATATTTTCTTCAGGATCATCAACTAAATAATGGGGATCAATTTTTTATGTTGACTAATCAAAGAAACAATATTTTTCACATCCCTTCTAATTTCCCAGATACAGGACATACCAGCAGGAAAAGTCACCAAATCGCCTTTCCCCATTTGCACTGGTTTTCCACCATCAGGAGTAAGAACAACATCATCTTACAAAAAGTAGCAAGTTTCTTGAGAATTATAAGCCCAAGGAAATTTGAAAATTCCTTTTTCAAATTTACCATTTAGATACACTCAATTCATTGAGGTGTTCAAGTCTTAGGTTGATGCTCAATTTTAATTTTCATATTGTGTTTTATCTAGTTATGTTCAGCAATAGGATTGAATATCCTCTCCACACTGATCTACTAAATAACACAAAGCGCGAAAACGCAAGTAAACAAGTTCATTATAAAGTGGATTAAGTTTGCACATTGGCGGAATGTGCCCTATTTTGCGACCAAAAAGCATGATATCACGCTCGAATGGACACTGAGCAGGAATCATTTTAGCAATAAGTTTGGCTAATTTTCGATTCTGAATCTCTATTTTGTCCAGCCATTGACGTAATGGTTGCAATAAATCTAATTTGGGTCTAGCAAATCTCTTTTTACTACCTATTTGATTCTTTTCTTCTAAAGGGCTAACAAAAGCAGGCAGAAAAATACGCTGATTAATTGTTTTAAGCATAGTCGTAGGCAAGGTTTTCCTTGTGTAGATAAACTATTTGTCGATTGGCAATATTAACATGTAATGTGTTTAACCAATTTCCATTATGCTTGCAATTTAGGAAGGAAAAGAGGCACAAAGCAAACAATTTACATGCATCTTTGGGGGGAAATTGTTTAACTAATTGTTATTTAAGCCCACCAAATCAGGAAGAACTGTCCCGTTAAATACAAAATAACAAAGAAAATATAAAAATGGCATTTCTTTAACTTATGGATTGCTGATGCTGAAGATAGCAATTTTATATATTAAATATAAATGCCTGGTTATCAAACTGCCTAGTATCTAGAGATGGACTTTGGGAAAGAAAAAATAGTTTAGCTTTTACTCCATATAGACTTCGCTAGGATTAACCTCTAAATATCTAGCGATTTTAGGCTATTAAATATCTAGTAATCTGTCTGGGATGTTACACTAGCTAACCTAGATATTATCTAATAAGTAGCAATAAATCGTTTGATAAGTCCAAGCTAATATACTTATGTCTTATAGCATTTATAAGAGTATTTGCAATAAATGCATTGCGTGTAAGGGACTACAGCAGTATGCCCCTAGCAATGTAGCGGTTATTACCTCAGTGCAATCTAGCCTGAACCTCACCCCTAATCTCTCCTTGCTAAGGATAGGAGTTGGGAGTGAGGTTTAAAAAAGTATTTTATGCAAACGATAACTGCTATATGTATCAGGTATTTTGTAAAATGGTAGAATAGAAAATGGTACAATTGCTAAAATATTATTTTTTAAAATATCTCAAGCTGTAACGATCTTGATATTTGCTGATATAATCTGCATTCTGTTGCTCTAATGTTGACAGCAATTTTAGTGGAAACGCTTTAGGTGAATATGTAGGACGATACCAAGGTTGGCTATTAAAGTAATCTTGTAATTCAGGAGTATCAAAACGGCGACCGTGAACAGCAAAAATCGAATTTCGCATAATATCTAATTCAAAACCGTTTTTACCATCCAAATCTGCATCAGTTACAGGTCTTTGGGAAAGCCAGAAATAATTATTGACAGCCGTGGTTGCAACTGGCGATATTAATGTCGTTGGCTTAGGTGTAGATTGAGTAGCAAATGGAGTGGTTGGTATAAATTTGGGGGTTTCAATTACGGGACTTGTGACAATTGATGGTGTTTCTGAAGGTAATACTGTTTTGTCTGCTGTAGGTTGAGAAGATTTTGGTAGCACTTGACTAATAATCACAGATGCACCGATTAACCCACCTGCAATCAAACTGCCTATGAGGATATTATTCTGACTATTGCCTTGAGGGTTAGACTGTGATTTTATAACTGTCTGAGGTGGCGGTGCAGAGACTACAGTGGGTTGAGTCAAGAGGGGTTGCGTTGGTGGAATTGGATTTGCTATGCTCTGCAAAGCATCCAGCATTGCTCTAGCTGTGGGATAGCGATCGCGCGGATGATAAGCGATCGCTCTATCGATCACTCCTGCCATAATTGGGCTAATATGACTAGCATACTGTCGCCAGACAATTTCACCCGTCTGGGAATCCGTTTCTAGTTGTTGTGCCTGTTTACCAGTCAGCAAATAAATTACCGTCATTCCTAAACTGTATAAATCACTAGAAAAAACTGGTCTACCTGCTGCTTGTTCACTGGGCATATAGCCAGGTGTACCAATCACAATCGAACTGGTAGGATTGCCTTGAGAATTCACCACTGTTCCCATTGACTCCCGTACAGCACCAAAATCAATCAGCACTGGTTTACCATCCCGATGACGTACAATAATGTTATCCGGTTTAATATCGCGGTGAACGATATGCCTAGAGTGAACGTAATCCAGGACGGGTAATAAATTCATGAATAATTCCTGGATAGTGCCTTCACTAAATAGCCCTTGCTTCTGGACTTTTCCAGTTAAGGTATCACCTTCAACCCATTCTTGAACTAAGTAAAATTGTCCGCCTGAGGAGAAGTAAGCATACAATGCCGGAATTTGGTCATTTGCGCCACCGAGTTCTTCTAAAATAGCTGCTTCGCGTTGAAACCTCTCTTGCACTAACTGGTAAATTTGGGGATTGTTGTGAATCGGTCTTAGCTGTTTAACCACACAATAGCGCTTTGAAGGCATATAGGTGTCTTCAGCTAGATAGGTTTCACCAAACCCACCAGCACCCAGTGTGCGGATAACTTGATAGCGATCGTTCAGCAGCTGTATTGTCATGGGAGATTGTAAGCGATATTCATAAGATAGTTTTCCCCAAAACTACCTTCATTTCAAATCTAGTAAACCTTCTTCTTTCAATTTAGGATTGAAGCGAATCTGCATTTGCAAACCACGCACTTCTAACAATTGCGTTGAAATTTCTGCTTCTACTCTCCGTGCCACGTTTTTAAGAACTTTTATTTGTGCTAATTCATCATTAGCTGGATTTTCATATTTTGCCTGTTCTTCAGGTGTCATTACAACTTTGACATCAATGGGATGAGTCCATTTTTCTTTATTATCCCCATTACCCCAAGGCACACTGCCATTTTCAGAAATCCAAACATTTTCAGTATTTTCTAAAATTGTGCGACTTGGGCGTTCAATAGTTTGAACTTTGACCCAATAGCATTGCTGTGGCTGACGGACTAAATGCTGTTTGAGGCTGAGATAAACATCACGGGAGTATCCTACAAATTGCAGCACTTTTTCTTGGTCAAAGATAGCATATACACCGATCTTACCCTGAAATTGTTCGGGTAGTTGGCCGCGATCGTCAATATAGGGAATGTATTCTAAAGTTGCCAAAGAAGAAAGATTTGTTTCAGAAGCCATATATCAAATATCAAACTTATCATTTGCCTTCAGAATTGAAAATTGCCAATTAGAAAAAAATTATCTTTAAAATTATTAATTACTCAACTTTTGGTAAATTGCACAAAGGCGGCTGGGTTTAAAAATCTTGGCACTGAACATGAAATTGGGTGGTACATTGACGATGATATACTCATCAGATTCATGATATTTTTCAAATTCTGCTGGCATTCCTTTAGTGGTAGTTAAGCTGTAAGGAACTGGCTGGAAGAGTAATTCTGTAAATTTAAGTTGCTTACACCCCAACTGCTGGCAAATTTGGTTCAAGAAAGCAACGCTTGTCAATAAATTGAATAGAGTTTCTTGAGCTTGTGCTTCAAGAGTAAAACTGCCATCAAAGTTCTGAACGATTTTAAGGGGCATTTTTTTATTAATAGATTTGATTTTTGAAAAAATACCAAGGCCCGAAATAAAGCTTCTAATGGGGAGCCATCAGCTATCCAAATATGTTCAAATTATAATATTTTTGTTGAGCAAAAATTGCTAGAGTTAACAAAGCCTTTAGAGCTAATTTGTAAACTAAAGTAAAGTACTTGTCTAATAAGGGTTTCAGTAATTTAAGTCAATACAGCACTTATTCGCTGAAACTCAGACCTAGCAATGAGTTGAGTATCCTTAAGATTTTCTTTACGAATCAGCTCTTAGTGTGACGCGATCGCTTCATAATCTATAGTAGGAGTCTGAGGAACGAAACCCAAAATTTTATCCTTGTTTATATTGGGTTTCACTGCCGTACTCTTACTCTTAAGCAAGCTACAACCTAACCTGCATTGATAGATTTTATTACAAGTAATCACCCGAACATGATAAAACCTATATGGGATAAATACTGGCAAGTCCAAACTTGACTGGAGTTTAGACTAGATAGCCGATGGAAAAGAAAAAAATAGGAGGTGTGATTGAACACAGTCCCCCTATTAGCAGAAGCTGAGAGAAGAATCACCAACTCTCATCTGCCAATATGAAACGTGCCTTATTAGAAGAATTTCGTCAAGCAGCGTACCAGCATTTAGGTAGAGCGCATGATGCGACTTTTGAACTGACGGATGCAATATTGTTAACTCGTAATGCCTACAGTTTGGCAGATTTATCACTATCGCCAGTATTTAGACGTAAGTGGCCAAGCATCTACGAAGCATTACAAGATAGCAGACCACAGCGACAGAAATTGATGCAGTTATACATCAAACAGATGCCAACACATGGTCGTCCTTTACTAGCAGGCGACCACACTGCCTGGTCACGCCCGGATGCAGTAACTCTACAGGAAAGGACAATAGAACACAGCAGTGTCACAGTAGCAGGCAACAAACCAATAACCGTAGGTCAGGGGTACAGCACCATTGCTTGGATACCAGAGGATTCGGGCAGTTGGGCATTACCCCTGAGACATGAGCGAATTACCAGTTGGGAAAACCCGATACAGAAGGCAGCTTGGCAACTACAACAAGTGTGTGAGAATTTACCCACCAGACCGATTTCGGTTTGGGATAGCGAGTATGGCTGCGCTCCTTTCATTTTGAAGACGGCTCACATCAAAGCAGATATTCTTGTCCAGTTGCGTTCCAACCTGTGTTTGTGGGGCGCACCACCAGCATATTCTGGTCGAGGGCGACCCAGGAAGCATGGTGATAAATTCAAACTCAATGAACCTTCTACATCGAGTGAAGTCACTCAAAGTATAGAAGTAACCCATCCCAAGCTGGGACGAGTCAAGGTGAGCTTATGGTCTAATTTACACTTTCGTAAAATTGCTACACGCCCCATATCCCTGATCAAGGTTGAGCGCCTGGATGATCTTGGCAACTTGAGAGTGTCAAAACCTTTGTGGTTGGCTTGGGTGGGAGAGGAAATTCCCCCACTTGAAGTTGCTTGGCAACTCTACCTGCGTCGTTTTACTGTTGACCACTGGTATCGGTTTTTGAAGCAACGCCTACACTGGACACTACCTAAGCTGAGTACCCCTAAGCAATGTGAACGTTGGAGTGACCTCATGCCTCTAATGACTTGGGAGTTGTGGCTAGCGCGTGATATCGTTGCGGATAACCCTTTACCTTGGCAAAAGTCACTAGACAATTTGACCCCTGGAAGGGTTGCCCAGGCAATGGGGAGCATTTTAGCGGTGATTGGTACTCCAGCTGTTCCACCCAAACCGCGCGGAAAGTCCCAAGGGTGGACACCAGGTAAACACCGTAACCGTAAAAACCGCTACCCAACTGTTAAAAAGACTGCTGCTAAACCACGTAAAAAACAACAAAAATCTGCTTAATCTCAAATATGTTTATTCTTGAAGATTGTGTTTTTTAAACTTAGCACTGCTGGGTCATTTCTTGCTGCCTAGTCTAAACTCCAGAACTTGAAGATTGCTTATCTAAACAAAAGCCCACAAGCTCTGATCAGAGTTTGTGGGCTTTTATTTGAATAATGGTTCCTGGCATCGAGCTATTTTTGCGTAGGGCAACCCCTAAACTATCGTGGCCGCAGCAGCGTTTCACCTCTGAGTTCGGGAAGGGTTCAGTGTGGTTCCACCGCGCAATAGACACCAGGAAAACCCTGGGGGAATTCAAAATTCAAAATTCACTCATTCAAAATGAAGAAAAAAGAATTTTAACTTTGAAGTTTCAAAACCCTGAAGACTGCAAGTAACGCGAATTAGTAAACCAAATGATGTTGAGGTCAAGCCCTCGGTCTGTTAGCACGGCTCGGCTACATACATTACTGCACTTCCACCTACCGCCTATAAACGGGTGTTCTGCCCGTGACCTTACCCACTAATTGTGGTGAGAGCACTCATCTTGAGGTGGGCTTCCCACTTAGATGCTTTCAGCGGTTATCCGCTCCGCACTTGGCTACCCAGCGTTTACCGTTGGCACGATAACTGGTACACCAGCGGTGCGTTCCTCCCGGTCCTCTCGTACTAAGGAGGACTCCTCTCAATGCTCTTACGCCTGCACCGGATATGGACCGAACTGTCTCACGACGTTCTGAACCCAGCTCACGTACCGCTTTAATGGGCGAACAGCCCAACCCTTGGGACGTACTTCCGCCCCAGGTTGCGATGAGCCGACATCGAGGTGCCAAACCTCCCCGTCGATGTGGACTCTTGGGGGAGATCAGCCTGTTATCCCTAGAGTAACTTTTATCCGTTGAGCGACGGCCATTCCACTCTGCGCCGTCGGATCACTAAGGCCTACTTTCGTACCTGTTTGAGTAGTCACTCTTACAGTCAAGCTCCCTTTATGCCTTTACACTCGCCGCACGGTTTCCAAGCGTGCTGAGGGAACCTTTGCGCGCCTCCGTTACCTTTTAGGAGGCGACCGCCCCAGTCAAACTGCCCACCTGAAACTGTTCCCTGACCGGATAACGGTCATGGGTTAGAATTCTAGCTTCGCCAGAGTGGTATCTCACCGTTGGCTCCATACTCCCCACAAGGAATACTTCATCGCCTCCCACCTATCCTGCGCAAGCCAAGCCCGAACACAATTCCAGGCTACAGTAAAGCTTCATAGGGTCTTTCTGTCCAGGTGCAGGCAGTCCGTATCTTCACAGACATTCCTATTTCGCCGAGTCTCTCTCTGAGACACCATCCAGATCGTTACGCCTTTCGTGCGGGTCGGAACTTACCCGACAAGGAATTTCGCTACCTTAGGACCGTTATAGTTACGGCCGCCGTTCACCGGGGCTTCGGTCGCTAGCTTCAAGGTTGCCCCCTGACCAACTTCCTTAACCTTCCGGCACTGGGCAGGCGTCAGCCCCCATACTGCGTCGATTTGACTTTGCGGAGACCTGTGTTTTTGGTAAACAGTCGCCTGGATCTCTTCACTGCGACCCACTGCTTAGGTGGGCACCCCTTCTTCCGAAGTTACGGGGCCATTTTGCCGAGTTCCTTAGAGAGAGTTATCTCGCGCCCCTTGGTATTCTCAACCTCCCTACCTGTGTCGGTTTCGGGTACAGGTAACTGTAAGTTAACGTGTTTAGAGCTTTTCTTGGAAGCTAGACTATGCCACTTCCCCACCGTAGTGGGTCGTACTCACGCCTCAACTCAAAACGTTTTCGCCGTTTCTCAACATCTCGACGCTTGAACCGGGAACCAACATCCGGCTGACACTCATCTTCTCCGTCCCTCTGCACAACCTACAATCAGTACGGGAATTTTAACCCGTTGTCCATCGACTACGCCGTTTGGCCTCGCCTTAGGTCCTGACTAACCCTCCGGGGACGAACCTGGCGGAGGAAACCTTAGGGTTTCGGGGTATTGGATTCTCACCAATATTTGCGCTACTCAAGCCGACATTCTCACTTCCGTTTCGTCCACAGCTGCTTGCCGCTACTGCTTCAATCTACGACGGAACGCTCCCCTACCGATTAACAAGAAAGTTAATCCCACAGCTTCGGTACATCGCTTAGCCCCGTTCATTTTCGGCGCGAGAGCGCTTGACTAGTGAGCTATTACGCACTCTTTCAAGGGTGGCTGCTTCTAGGCAAACCTCCTAGTTGTCTGTGCACTCTCACCTCCTTTATCACTTAGCGATGATTTGGGGACCTTAGCTGGTGGTCTGGGCTGTTTCCCTCTTGACAATGAAGCTTATCCCCCACTGTCTCACTGGCAATGTGTCCTCTGGGTATTCAGAGTTTGTCTCGATTTGGTACCGGTCTCCCAGCCCGCACCGAAACAGTGCTTTACCCCCCAGATATAATCATTACCGCTGCGCCTAAACACATTTCGGGGAGAACCAGCTAGCTCCTGGTTCGATTGGCATTTCACCCCTAACCACAACTCATCCGCTGATTTTTCAACATCAGTCGGTGCGGACCTCCACTTGGTGTTACCCAAGCTTCATCCTGGCCATGGTTAGATCACCAGGGTTCGGGTCTATAAACACTGATTATCGCCCTTTTCAGACTCGGTTTCCCTTTGGCTCCAGCATTCTCGCTTTAACCTACCAGTGCCTATAAGTCGCCGGCTCATTCTTCAACAGGCACGCGGTCAGACTTTTAAATAGTCCTCCCACTGCTTGTAAGCTAACGGTTTCATGTTCTATTTCACTCCCCTTCCGGGGTTCTTTTCACCTTTCCCTCGCGGTACTGGTTCACTATCGGTCACACAGTAGTATTTAGCCTTACGAGGTGGTCCTCGCTGATTCACATGGGATTCCTCGTGCCCCATGCTACTCGGGATTGAGCTACTATCTGAAGAGTTTTCAACTACAGGACTTTCACCTTCTTTGGTGCAGTATTTAGCTGCTTCGTTTAACCGCCAGATTCGATATTGCTCTCCCACTACCCCAATCGGTAAACCAATTGGTTTAGGCTCTTCCCCTTTCGCTCACCACTACTAAGGGAATCTCTGTTTTGATTTCTCTTCCTCCAGCTACTAAGATGTTTCAATTCGCTGGGTTGGCTCTTTCCTGCCTATATATTCAGCAGGTAGTATTAAGGGTTGCCCCATTCGGAAATCTCCGGCTCAATGTTTGCTTCCAACTCCCCGGAGCATATCGTCGGTAACCACGTCCTTCTTCGCCTCTGTGTGCCTAGGTATCCACCGTTAGCCCTTATTCGCTTGACCACTCAATTCATTTGGTTTTTTAACAAATGCATTCACAAAATCATCCTTCTAGAATGTCTGTGTCTGCCTGCTAATTTGCGTTACTATGCAGTTTTCAAGGTTCTGGCTGAGATTGTTCTCAGCAGTCTGACTTCAAGTCATGTTGCTGATTTCTCATTCGTTTTTTTTGGCAATCGCCATCAGGTGGAGGTTAGCGGACTCGAACCGCTGACATCCTGCTTGCAAAGCAGGCGCTCTACCAACTGAGCTAAACCCCCCAACACAATTCAAAATTCAAAATGCAAAATTCAAAAACAATTTCTTCATTTTGAATTTTGAATTTTTAATTTTGCATTGATTCAGGTGGGCCATCCTGGACTCGAACCAGGGACCTCACCCTTATCAGGGGTGCGCTCTGTACAAGTGCCCAATTCCCAATCCCCCATGCCCAAATTATCTTACATTCCCATAATTTCATAT